>CAZZCI010000214.1:3712-4786 GCA_964653015.1 uncultured Rhodothermales bacterium | reverse complement strand
AGCGTAGACGCCGCGTTGAGCGTGGAGTCAATGGTCGACATGATAGCCGCGATCAGCCCGGCGAGTACCAGCCCGACTACGCCAACGGGAAGCAGTTCGGTGACAAGCGTGGGGAACACCATATCGGGCTCAGCCAGGTCGGGGTAGAGCGTAAGGGCCCACGCGCCGGGCAGCACCATAATGAACAGCGGAGCCAGCTTGAGGAGTCCGCCAAGGAGTGCGCCCCAGCGGGCTTGCTTAAGGTCTTTCGCCCCCAAGATGCGCTGCACGATATACTGATTCAGCCCCCAGTAGTAGAACCCGAGCACCGGCACGCCAATAAGTGTACCCAGCCATGGTAATCGGCCTTCAGGATCATCGACTGGGTGGATCATGGAAAGGTGGCCATCGGGCAGAGCCGCTGTAGCCTGTGCCCATGAGAAGTCGAACTGTGCGAATGTAAGCAGCGCAATGATGCAGGAGCCAATGAATAGAATAACCGCCTGAATGACATCGGTGTACACCACCGCTGCAAGTCCGCCTGCCGCTGTATACAGCCCCGCTACGAGCGCCAGCCCGAAGGCCGTCCACAAGAAGGGGAGTTCAGGAAAGAACATTTGCAGCACGAGGGTACCGGCGTAGATTCCGCCCGCGGCATCGATCATGATGCTTGTAACGACTGTGAGCCCCGAGAAGTATTTACGCGAGCGGACATCGAAGCGCTTTTCGAGATACTCCGGAATGGTTGTGAGCCGCGATCGGATAAAGAACGGAATGAAGAAGAACGCCATGAACACGAGCACCAGACCGGCCATCCACTCATAGTTTGAGACTGCAATACCCGTGTTGTAGGCATCGCCGGCCAGTCCGATGAGCGTGGTGCTAGAAATGTTCGATGCGAACAGAGAAAGGCCGATGGTTCCCCACATCAGCGAGCGCCCGGCCAGAAACAGGTCCTCACCCGTGTCGATGCGCTTTGCGATGTAGTAACCAATGCCAAAAACGACAATGAAGTAGGCCCCGATGATGAACAGATCGAGGGTGCTAATGGGAAACTCCGTCATACGTCAAAAAAGCGGTTTCACAGTGAGCAAT
>CAZZCI010000214.1:0-3612 GCA_964653015.1 uncultured Rhodothermales bacterium | reverse complement strand
ACACTGGACCCAGCGCGCAGTCCAATCTCGCCTTGCAGAAACTCCTCGTTGTCGAGGTCACCGATTTCGGTATCAGGTCCAACGAGCGGAGCAAGAGAGGCCAACTCTGGAAAGAAGTACCCCCGAGATCCAACCCCATATAGGTTGAATACATCCGTCAGAGCGTAGTTTACACCAACAGACGCGGCAAAGTCTGTGGAACGCAGGGAGCGCCGTGTGAACTCGTTATTGCCCCACACAAAGTTCTGTACGGCAAGCGCATCTCCAAACTCGCCATCACCGCCTACTTCTTCAGTCCCTTCCGATATAATAGTGGACTGACGCAGTTCATAACGAACTCCAACATCTATGCGCAGGTCATCGCCAATAATCATTTCGTTCCCGGCATAAGCTGCGGCTTTGTTGCTCTGCATCTCGTTATTTACGTACACTGCAGAGGCATTGCTCAATCCGTTTTGGGTAACGCGCGTCTGTTCGCCCGTATCGGTATCCTCAATGATGAGGTCAATCAGGCGCGGCTGATCGGCAAACTCGTTCAGCACATTGCTGTGCGTATCACGCTGCTTCACCTCAGTGCGCGAGAAGAACCCACCAACTGTTACATTATGTGTGGTGTTACCCGTGTCGAGTACTCGTGACAACTGGACGTCCGCTGCAAAGTCGTTGTACGGCCGATCCCAGTTCCAGGCGCCTTGGTCAATGATGAAGTTGGGATTGCCCGGACTTCCCGGATCGAAGGCTTCGCCGGGGCGGTTGGCAAAACGCCAAACGGCTTCTTGTGTACTGGGGTCATCGATGAACTGGTTCGCGTACTCAAACGGATCTTGAAACGCCGGAAAGGGGATGAATATATTGAACTCGTGGTGCATATCCGTCCACTTCACCCGGCTCTCCAGATCATATCCGCTTCCCAGATCTTGCACAAACTCAAATGTTAAAGACGCTCCGCGCGTTACGATTCCGCGGTCCATATTAGACTTAAACCCTCCATCGGGGGTGCGGAAGCCAACATCAGCGGCGCCTTGTGCATTTACCGTGGTAATTTCGCGACCGTCGTTGCCACTGGCTGCTTCTCCGGTTTCACGATCGTGTGGAAAGGGGAGGAAAAACTGGTTGCTATCATTGATATACTTACCGTATACCCGAATGTACCCGTCATCTTGCAGGTACGTCATGTTTCCTTTTAGCTGTAACCCTTGCGTGGGAAGCCCCGACACAACAGGTCCCTCATCATATCGATAGAAGCCTCCCAAATTGTATCGGAGGTTTTCACCGAGCGGCCCATTCGTATTGAAATCGAACCGGTACAGGTTGTCTTGTCCGGCCTGGGTACGAAGCGTGGTTTCCTGTTCAGATCCGCCTGTTTTACTGATGTAGTTGATTAGGCCCGCAGGCGAACCAACCCCGAAGAGTGCTGCACTTCCACCCCGCACAAACTCCATCTGTTCAACGTTCAGATCGTTGCGGAAATAGATGTCTTGCGAACTGGTGGTTGTACGCGTTTCAGAGATGACAGGCATGCCATCTTCCTGAATCGGGTTATACTTGAACTGGCCGGGAGCGGGTAGGCCACGTACGAAAACGTTCGCTGCCACTTCGCCGCCACCTCCTTCAGTGTGCACCCCGGGCACAGAGCGCAAAATGTCAGCCTGACTGTTCGGCTGCGCTCGCTGGATGTCGCCGCCCTGAATGACGGAGATGGAACTGGTGGCTTCTCGTTGCGCACGCTCTTGACGGGTACCCGTTACAATGGCCCCTTCCATCTGCATCACATCCTCGCGGAGCTCAAAGTTTTGCGTGATGGTAGCTCCCGGTTCGACGGTCACTTCAGACTCGGCGGGGGCAAAGCCGACAAAGGTTGCCCGTACCGTGTAGGTGCCGGGCTCTACATCGGGAATAGTATACTGCCCCTCGGCATCTGTTGTCGTACCTTGCATGGTGCCTTGAAGCACAACTTGCACCCCCGGAAGCGCTTCCCCCTGTGGATTTACAATGGTTCCTTCGATGGTTCCAGGATCATCCGCAGCGGCAGGCGAAGCTGCTCCCGATGACTCGGCCTGAGGCACAATGGCATACGATCGTTCTCCGACTTGCTCGTACGTAAGCTCGTGGGACGTTAGCAATCGGTTGAGCTGTCCAGACAATCGAGCCGGAAGCGCTTTTCGGCTCCGCACGTTTAAATCGCTCAACGCGTCGCGCTCATACAAAAAGCTCACGTCGTGTTGGTCGGAGACACGGGCCAACGCATCCTCCAGACTTATAACAGCCGTATCATTAGCCGATGACTCAACCAATTGGTCAGCAACTATTGAACTCGACTGGGCTTGCACGTCCAGTGTGGTACTTAGCGCAAGCAGGAGTGCAAGAACTCCTGCCCAACTCAAAGCAGTTTTATTGTATTGGTGTCTCATAACAGAACCTCTTTTGTAGTCAGTCGCAAAACGGGTGGTATGTAGGTATGGGAATAGCGCACCTATTCAATGACGATGCGCCGGTCTTCGTGGTGCACGGGGCGATCCAAGATGCGCCGGAGGCCTTCCACCAACACATCAATTTGATTTTCAACAGCCCCTGATATTTTGGTGTCGAGCACCTCAGCATCGCGGACGACCACCTCATAACCGTAAATGCGTTCAATGCGTTGTGCAATGGTCTGCACGGACGTATCATCGAACACAATGGTATCGGTCGTCCACGATTGATAGGCTTCGGGGTTGGTCGTTCGTTGCTGGCGGACGCCCTCGGTACGGGCAAACGTAATCCAGTCGCCGGGCGCCAACTGGTGCTCATCCGCTTTTTCGTGTGCAGCGGCAACAGTTACCGCCCCCGAGGTAAGGACCACATCGGTTTCGTCCTCCCAGTGCGAAACGGTGAACGTAGTCCCTGTCACCCGGATGAATCCATCGGGGGTGTTGACCTCGAAGGGCGGCAGTTCGGAAGTTCGTTCGGGAACGTCAAAGCGGGCTTCGCCGGTGAGCTCGACCGTATGAGGCGCCTCGGGATCGTAGCTGATGGCGGAGTTTCCGCTTAGGGTAGCCGTTAGCCCATCGGAGAGCGCAACGGTTGTGCGCTCGCCATGAGCCGTCTCCACAACGTGTGTTTCGGTGCGAGGTAGCAGATCGGGGGCATATTCTTGCTGCACTACAATTCCTACGGCGATTAGAATCACTGCCAGCGTAGCAATCCACGCGCGCCGCACACCACTCCGCCCCGAACGACGCGCAGCCCTACGCGACCGTTTGGGAGCAGAGCGGGGTGGGGGCTCTGGTGTATCATCAGAGCGTGCAGCGCGTCGTTCTTCAAACCGTTTCCAGGCTGCATCTAACTCCGCAGCCTTTTCTGTGTCCGGTTTGAATTGCGCTAGGCGAATCGTTGCCCGCGCATCGCGTGCGGCCTGTGCATGAGCCGCATCGGCATCAATCCAGGCGGCCCACTTCTCCGTTTCCGATGAGGATGCCTCATCCAGCGCCCAGCGCTGAAACGAAGCATCGCGCAGGAGCTGGCTCACCAGCTCCTCATGACGGTCATCCATATATGAAAATATCCCAAGCCATCCAATAACAAACACGGGTGCCCCCCTTTGTGCATGCAGTGTTCACTCTTATAGAGGAC
>CAZZCI010000213.1:0-4791 GCA_964653015.1 uncultured Rhodothermales bacterium | reverse complement strand
ACACCGCACCGCTGCACTTGTTACGTTAGGCTGCGGACTGAACACATGCCGTGATATGTTGAAGAGGTGTTCGGGAGATGCGTACAGTTGCATAATCACGCTCAAAATGCCATAGGCTTTCGTGCGCGGGGATGCCACCAAACGCTCGGCCACTTCCTTCTGCATCGTAAGTACGGCCTCAGCCACATGTGCTCGCGCCTCGACCAAAGCAAAAAGCAGTTGGCTCGTTAGGTTATACGGCGTATTGCTAATTACGTAGACTGGACCGTTTTTTTCTTCTGCAAGCACCGACCAGTTGACATCTAGCGCATCCTTCTGACGCACATCGACCCCTGGCAGCTGCTGGTTCAAATAGGCAACAGCACGTTCATCAATTTCGAATGCAGTGAACGTATCATAGCGCTCATAAAGAACTTCGGTTAATGCTCCTGTGCCCGGTCCAATTTCCACAACATGCGCATCAGGGGGCGCCTGCAGTGCATCCACAATTTTGCGGATCATGTTTGGATCGTGCATGAAGTTCTGTCCGAGGCTTTGTTTCGGACGAAACGGGACGTGCTGTGCCATAGAACGGAGGGGGGATGCAGGAAAAAGAGCAGAAGGAGATCACCCGTATGTAATACGAGGACAACAGGTGGCCTCTGCCAATAAGCAAGAGCATTATCGCAGATGGGTGCGACGGTTGCGGACGTAATCCTCAAAAAGAAAGGAGCCCAGATCATCGAGTGATGCGTAGTAGGCGCGTCCGTGATTGGCTTCGGTAAGTTCGCGCACAAAGTTTTGCAGTTGCGGATCGCGTGCGACCATAAATGTTGTGATGGTAATGCCCTCGCGGCGGCACATCATACCCTGGTCGAGCACCTTGTTCACAATGCGCCGATCCAGCCCAAAGGCGTTGCGGTACATGCGTCCGTTTTCGATGTGGCAACTAGGCTTGCCATCAGTGATCATGAAGATCTGCTTGTTCCGGTTCTTGCGGCGGTGCAAGATATCACGTGCCCGCTGCAGCCCGGCTCGTGTGTTCGTGTAGTACGGCCCGACTTCTAGATATGGCAGGTCTTTCATACTGACCTCCCACGCTTCATTGCCAAATGCCACGATATCGAGCGTATCATCGGGGTAGCGCGTGTTGATGAGTTCAGCCAGGGCAAGTGCTGTTTTACGAGCTGGCGTGATCCGATCTTCTCCATACAACACCATAGAGTGGGAGAGATCAATCATGAGCACCGTAGCTACGGTAGACTGATGATCGGTTTCGTGGACGCGAAAATCGTCCTCGCTGAGGTGCCAATCGTTGCCGATACCGCTACGTCGGAATGCGTTAGAGAGCGTACCCGTCACGTCGAGGCGGTTTACGTCGTCGCCAAACGACCATTTGCGGGTTTCGGGCAACCGCTCCTCGCCATGCCCTGGATGCGGCGTGCGGTGCCGTCCGCGTCCATCTTTTTTCAGGTCTTGGAAGATGCGCTCCAGCGCTTGCTCACGTAGTGCCCGTTCGGTACGAGCAGTGATTTGTACCGTTTGTCCACCGTTATCATCACGCAAATATCCGCGGCGCTTTAACTCCTCGATGAAGTCGCCAATGCCTTCATCATAGCCTTCTGTGAGTCCGTATTGCTCGTCGAGTTGCGTGAGCCACTCAAGCGCTTCAGCGGCATCTCCCGCGGTGTGTTGCAGAAGCTCCTGAAACAGGTCATTTAACTGTTCGAAAAGAGGACGGAGGTCGCCATGGCGTTCATCATCCCATTCGGTGTATTGAAAGGTAAGGGCCATAACGACATATGGGCTATATAGCAGAACAAGCGGATTTGTGTGTACGCTTGCCCCGAAGTCGGTGTTCAGCATTGTCGAAATGCTTCCGCCGTGCAGCGTTAGGATAACAATGTTTGACGGAAAGATACGGCTTCTGTAACGAAGCGTAACCCCGTATTGTATCCTCCGCCCTAAACACACATCCCCCCACCGATGAGTCGAAACTCATGATGGAGGGAATACAGTGTGTCAACGCACGTTGGTACAGGAGGCACCTAACGCCTTCTGCTATCGCTTTACTCCTCGCCCAAGCTGAACTGAACCCATACGGTTGTGCGGGCTGCTACGGGCCGACCACTAACTTGTGCGGGTTCAAACTCGGCCTGACGCACAACGCGCAGGGCTTCGTCGTCAGCGCCATAGCCAATGCCGCGTAGCACTTCGGCTTCACGTACGGTGCCATCGGCATTAACGGTTGCTTGAATGTAAACACGCCCCTCTACACCGCGCCGTGCTGCACGCGATGGGTACGACGCTTGCTCCGTGAGGGCACGCAAGCCTCCTACAGGTGCGGGGTCCTGATCGGTAACTGTGTAGACCCGGTCTCCCGTGGTTTCGTCTTCCTCGCGGCGCTGCTCTTCGCGCTGACGTCGCTGTTCGGCCATTTGCACCTCTTCGTACTCGCGCTGTGCTTGTTGCAATCGATTTGCAACGGTATCATCGTCGGGGTCAATGTTATACGCCTCTTGATATAAGGCAACTGCCTCCTCATAATTCCCCTCCTGAAAGGCCTCATCGGCATTGGCACGAAGCTCATCCAGCTGGTCGCGGCGCTGCTGCTGCTCGGCAAGGAGCTCTTCGTTCTCGCTCATGAGCGCCTGCAGCTCTCCATCATCTGGGTTGAGTTGAACAGCTTGTTCAAAGGCTTCCTGGGCATCGGCATAACGACCGGTTTCCATTAAGCGCTCGCCACGCTCCAGGTGCTGCCGGAACTGCTCGGCTTCAGATTGCTCAGCCATGCGCTCAGCAACAAGGTCAAGCTGTTCGGTAGCATATGGGTCGTCATCACGATAGTCGAGTGCATTTTCGTAATGACGTTGTGCAGCGGCCCAGTTCCCTTCGTTAAACCGTTGATCGGCTTGCGTAATAAAGTTCTCGTAGAGCTGATCTTGGATGTTGCCCCCGTCATCACCACCACCGTAGAGTTCACTCAACACCTCAGACTGCCGTTCTTCAACTTCGGAAATCATGGCCTGTGCCTCTTCGCTTTCGGGCTGCAAATCTTGAGCCGTGTAAAAAGCAACACTAGCCTGACCGTATGTCGTGTTAGCTTCTTCGTAGTTATTCCGCTCGGCAAAGTTGTTTGCACGTTCAAGCAGTTCTTCGCCGCGCTCCATTTGTTCACGATAGCGGGCTTCATCCGTTTGTTCTTGGCGCTCACTTATGCTGCTAAGCCGATCAAGTACGTATTCGTCTTCCGGGCGTGCTTGTAGCGCTTGGTTATAAAAACTTTCGGCCTGATCGTACTCAGCTTCAGCAAACAGCGAATCGGCAGTCGCTCTATAATCGGCGTACGATCCGCCTTCCTCTCCACCGGTAAAGAACCAAACGCCGCCTAGTGCAAGCAACAGAAGGGGAACCCCAAAGAGCGCCGCTTTGGGAATCCCTGAGTCGTCTTCGGGCTGACGCCGTGCGCGTGCCGGGCGGTCGCCTCCGCCTGCTGTGGTAAGGACTTCAATTTCTTCATCGTCCTCGTCCTCAGCATCTTCCACTTCTACCATTTGCCCGTCGCTCGAATCAACGGGGATGATGGCATAGGTTGCTTCGGAGCTGTCATAGCGCTCTGAGGATTCCTCTAGCGCCTTCCGGAGCGCATCAATCGACTGGAGGCGCTTGGAGGGATCAACGACAAGGGCTTCAAGGAGCGTTTCGCGCACGCCGGGCGAAAGCGAGATATCGGCATTGGCGAGCAACTCTTCCAGTGGGTCGTCGCCCTCTAGACGTTCGCTGGCTTGCGGAATGGCTTGCCCTGTGATCATACGACAGACAGTTGCTGCCGCTCCGTACACATCAGTCCACGGGCCCTGGTTTGCACGCGGCGTGTACTGTTCAATCGCACTAAAGCCTGGCTGACGCAGCGCATCGAGTTGGTCGGCTTTGCGTGCGACCTGAATCTGTGCTCCACGAAAGCCCGTCAATAGCACATCGCCTCCTTCAAGAAGGCGAACGGTATGGGGCGACACCCCGCCGTGGTACAGCCCGGCTTCGTGTGCCTCGTGCAATGCCCCAAGAATGGGGATCATGATCATGAGGGCTGCCTTCTCGGGCAATTGCCCCTTGTTTTCAAGGCCTTTAGCCAACGACATGCTAGCCTGATGCGGTCGTGCACGATAGACCGTGCCGTTGGCATCAAATACGTTCACATTGGCCGGAAGGGCCTCGTGGCTTAAACCAGCCAGCACCTCCGACTCTTTGCGAAAGTATGCCAAGCCCGACTCGAAGAGCGAATCCTCTTCATCGTCTGCAGTCACCTCAATCGAGGTCTTTCCCGACTCGCGCTTGGCGAGCATAGTGGGAAAGTACTCTCGAATGATGACCTGCTCTTTGGTGTTAACATCTTGGCCCAGATACTTAATATCGAAGGGGCCAGGATCACCAAGCGTGCGCTTGATCGAATACGTTTTATTGAGGACGGTGAGCGGAGCCAACTCCATAGCGTGCGCCCGAATACATGAAAAGGGGTGGCGAAGACGAATCGTGGCGACCGTTTCTACTCTGACACGCGCTTTTAAACGCTATCAAAGGATCTCAGGGTAAATACTCGAATGTATCAGAATAACTGCTCGGCTTTGTCTGCGAATGCGTGTTACTTGCAGACGGTGTAGCCTCTATGTATTGAAGCAGTTATTTTGCCGCTAAACGGTCATGCGGCTTAATTGCTCTCTAACATACTACATAGCTTTGTTACAAGATGCAAGAAAGCGGGTTTCTCAAATAACGCCCTTCTGAACGCAAAGACAAGAACGGGACGTGTGTAGT
>CAZZCI010000212.1:0-4841 GCA_964653015.1 uncultured Rhodothermales bacterium | reverse complement strand
CCACGCTATGGATTGGCTGCGGCAATCGTTGACCAGGATGTACTCGATTGGAAAGCGGCTCTTGGAGATACAGAGCGTCTTCTCAACATCGCGCGCGGCGCACTTCAAAATGCGCTGCATCGCTACCGGGTGCATACGGCTTCGGACTTGGAAGACGCAACCACGCTAAAGTACCGCTATCTCGCAGCCGACGAGGTTGAATCCAGTGGTCAGAAGGCAGAAGACGGCTACTACATCACCCCCCATGTTGTAATCGACGACCAGAGTGCGCGCTACTCCGTTAAAGGCGTGCGCAGTATGATCAAAAAGATCGAGAAGGGCATAAGTCCAGCTAAGTCAGCGGAGCTCAAGCGGTCGTTTACACCCTTCACGACCAAGCTCAATCAGGGTACGCAGTCGCAGTCAAACCCCAAGTCAACGACGTTGGAAGTAGCCTTTTCAATGGTTGCTGCGGTTACACCGCTCAAGCCTGCAACACAGGTCGACTTCACCAATCAAGTTATGATTCCGGACCTGGATCTGGAAGGACTCATCACTTTCGTGCGACTATTTGAACGCATGCAGGGAAGCGAGATGGGTGACGGGCTGACTCTCACGCGCAAAGAGACCTCAAACCGCAAGCGTCCTCCGATCTTCGATGGCAATTATCCCGATGCTCCACGTAGTGCTGCATTTGGTCCTGTTGGGCTAATGGGTGCGATTGGACAGTGGATGAAGCGAGCAGATGTGTTGGCTGATGAGCAAAAGAAAGCCCGCGAGACGCTGGACGCAATGGCAGGTAACTCTGTCTATATGGTGAGCTACGACGGGAATCTGATGCGTCAAGAGTACATGGGCCATCATGTGGCTCGGCTCGCCAAAAACCACAACCTGCCTAAGGTTATCCAGAGCCTGTACCGCATTCGGTTTTACAACGCGGATCACAATAAGCCAGATAGCAACACCCGGGCTACGTTTTTTATGCTGGCCAGTCGATTTCTGCAGCTGTACACCAAACCGGCCTTCAAAGACTTTCTGGCATACCGGGCTACCTACGAAACAAACCTATCACCAATCATAGAGGAGTTCTTTATGGAAGAATACAAGATCCAACGCGATATCGTCGAGTCGGCCCGTGCGTACGGTGCCTACCTAAACGACGTAGCATACTACGCAGCGCGCGAGGAAGTCGACAAAAACAAAGAGCGCGACGACGGTGGAACCGGGCGCGACATTTACGACGCCAAGACACGCGTGCTGGCCCAGTTGGAAAGTACCGCTATGAGTACACGTCGCCCCAGCAGCCTGTTTGCACAGATCAACGTCATGGCCGGTCGAATGTCCGGACGTGATGTGCCTGCTGAGGCTGAACGGTTCATGGAAGCCGTGCAGACGGGCGAGGTCGACTTTGACGAAGCCAAAGACCTGGTGCTTGCCTACATGCGGCTTCGCAAAGATACGCAAGATTCATCTACAAAAGGTGATGCCGAGGCGTCTGATGGAGATACCGATGCTGCCCCCTCCGACGAAGAGGGTATGACTTTCGTCGAATAAACGCCTCAGAAACCGACGTTCCTATATCAATTTCCACGTACCAAAACTCTCTATTACGTTATGAACAACATCAAAGGAATCTCTGTCGCTACGCTCGCCCCAATGCAGAATCACACCGCGAATGGTGGAGAAAAGCTATTGGGCAACGCATCATCAATCAAACGCCGCCCCGACGGCAAGGTCTACATTTCGGGTCAGATGCAGCGCCATGCGCTCTTTAGCGCAATCGAGCGCCTCAACATGGAAGACGAAAACCGGGGCGACACGTACGTAGCCAATGGCGATGGAACAACCAACAAAATCGAAGTCGACCTGCGCGCCGACATGGGCGGCTTCATGCATCCCTCGCAGGGCAGCTACAGCGGGCGCCGCACGGCACCATTGAGCGCGACTTTTGCGGTAGCCTCTGAGCCCAGCGATGTGGGCCGCGATCTGCTAATTCGCATTAAGCAGAACGAAAACAAGGAGGCAAAACAAAAACAGGCGCTTGCAACCAACGAGTTCAGCCAGGATGACGACATGCAGATGAGCTTTCATCTGGACGTCTCCGCGCTCTCTGTTAGCAAAGCGTTTACCTACGAAGATGAACGCCACGTAGGCACCGAGTACGTTAAGCATGTAGATGAGGCAGAGCGCCTGCGCCGTGCAAAGCTTTTCTTGGCCGGTACGCGGTTTCTGACAGACTATGCAAACCAGGCTCGCAACGCAACCACCGGAGAGCCTCAAAAGGCGCTTATCGTACTTGACACCCGTCTCTCGCGCAAAGCAGCTCGCTTCTTCCAGATGAACGACGCCGAGCGTGAAAACGTGCTGGCTGCGCTTGAAGCACGGGGCGCCCAATACTTCTTCGGGGACGACACCACGACAGAGGGCCACAGCGTTCATGAAGCGTACGAAGCAGCGCTGGATGCACTTGAAGGGCTCTACGACCCGACTGGCGGAGCCGAACCCATGACCTTTGAAGCCTTCACGACGGAGTACGAAGGATAAACGCGCTCGATAACCAGACAAGTGCCTGACTGCTATGTCTAAACCCGTTCTTGCGAAAACCGACGGCACCACGCTGCGTGAGCACACGCAGCATGTAATTGACGAAGCAGTCCGGCACTTGGATGCATTCCCCTTTCTGGAAAAGAAGTACAAAGAGCAGACCGGCGAAGAGTTACGCCCACAAGTGGTGCGTGCCGCGATGTACCACGATCAGGGCAAGGCAGCGAAGCCGTGGCAAGATGCATGCCGGGCCGACCGTAACAATCAGTCAGGCCGCAACCTGATGAAAGTTGGGATGCGTCACGAAATTGCGTCGCTGGCATGGATCGACAGTAAGGGTATTGAGCTCACTTTTCCCGAACGAGCGGCGATCGCCGCCCACCACGGTAAGCTCAGTTATCGCCATCGGCACCGATGGATAGAAGACAAAGGGGGAGAGTTTGAAGCGTACTGGGACGAGTTTAGCCAAAAAGCAGATCGGTGGACACTCGACCCGCCACCCGACCTCAAGCAGCGAGCCCTTCGTGAGCGGTTTCGTATCGGCGGCGTGCGTACAATGCTCCGTATGGCCGATATCCGCGCCAGTATCAAGGAGCAAAAGAAGTGGGTACCCGATCTGAGCGACCTGCAGTTCAGCTACGATTTTCCGTATGACGCCCCACGCGGCGTGCAGAAAGCCATCGAAGACGGCTGGGATGAACCAGTCATGATCCTGCGTGCTCCTACTGGAAGCGGTAAGACGGATGCATCGCTACTTTGGGCGCAGCACCAGATCGACGAAGGCCGTGCGGACCGGTGCGTGATTGCGATGCCCACGCGGTTTACATCCAACTCGCTTGCGCTTGACGTAGACGATAGCGTAAGTCGATCCGGCCTCTACCACTCAAGCGCGTGGTACGCACGCCATAAAGAAAAAGCAGACCAGAGCCGCGAGGCCAAACACAGGGCTCAGGAGCAGCATCGACACGCTCGGCTCCTGGCAACACCTGTTACCGTCTCAACGATTGACCATCTGCTGATTAGCCTCACTGGCACACGCGAGGACCATCATAACATCTTTTACCACCTGTGCAATAGCTGTGTGGTCATTGATGAGGCGGACTTCTACGACCCGTTTGTTCAGGCCAACTTGCAGGAACTGCTGGAAGTGCTCCAGCTATTTGACGTACCGGTGCTCATTATGAGTGCAACGGTTCCTGATGCCGCTAAGTCGTTTTACAGCACTGAGGTGCTGGCTGAAGACACCTCTGACCTTACTCGCCCGCGTTGTTTTATCAAAGACGCTGGGGAAGCTGAGACGCCCGAAGATATCCAGTCTGTCTTAGAAGAAGCAGCCCGGCAGCCCGGTGCCATCATCTACGCAAACACGGTAAAGCGAGCGCTGGCCTACTACGATTGGTTTTGTGATCACGCGCGTCAGTATGGCTATGCAGAGAAAGACGTTACGCTCTACCATTCTCGTTTCACCGAGCCCGATAAGAAGCGTATAGAGAACGAGTTGATTGCAGCGCTTGGGGCCGAAGCCTGGGAAAACGCCACAGCAGGGGGCATCGCGGTACTCACCCAAATCGGTGAGATGAGCCTCAACATCAGCGCACCATTTATGCTCAGTGAGCTTTGTCCGTATGACCGTCTGGCCCAGCGTGCCGGGCGACTGTCTCGATTTGAAGGAATGAAGCCGGGCCCGCTTCATGTCGTGACTCCCACAAAAGATGAGGAGCTCTACCCCGCGCCGTACGGCAGTTACGAACAGGAGTCAAGAACGTGGATTCCTGGGCGGGCACTTCTTGAAACGAAAGAGCGCCTCACGGAAACACCGCATTCTGCCCAGGACTTCATTGATGCTGTCGATGCAATCTACGACACGCCCGAGTCTTTTGCACCGGCTTCAGAGCGTACGGGCTTCAACAGAAAGCAACTGTCTGATCATCTGAAACATGACTGGCTGATCGTCAATGCGCAATCCCCGGACGAAGAGGAAAGCCGAACGGAAGAATGGATGAGTCGCGACATTCCTCCACAAGAGACGGTACTCACAGTGTGCCCAGAAGGCTTTAACACCTACAGAGACTACCAGGCATTTGTGCAAACACACGGCGTGAGTGTCCCTGCCTACCAAATCAAAACGGGGCAGCGAATGGGTCGTGTCCCGAACGAACAGGTCCACTTCCATGTCAGCGACGACGAAGAAAGCGCTTGGTATACGCCTGTGTACTCACAAAGCGAAGGTCTTATTTTGGACATGGATCGCGGTCGGTCGGTGCAGGATCGCTGCTTGTAACACAGGTCAAAGCATACTACCCCAAAGTTCCCG
The DNA here is from genome assembly GCA_964653015.1 of uncultured Rhodothermales bacterium. Lineage (GTDB taxonomy): Bacteria > Bacteroidota > Rhodothermia > Rhodothermales > Salinibacteraceae > Longimonas. The sequence continues at coordinate 4 of CAZZCI010000212.1, read as the reverse complement.
ACAC
>CAZZCI010000211.1:0-4893 GCA_964653015.1 uncultured Rhodothermales bacterium | reverse complement strand
CGTTGCTTAGCAGCTTCCTTGAGGGCTTTCACGTGGTCGAGCTGCTCCCAGCTGAACTCGGAGCGTCCAAAGTGTCCGTAGGTAGAGGTACGCCGGTATTGCGGACGGAGCAGGTCGAGTCGTTCAATAATAGCACGCGGCGACAGGGTGAACGTCTCGCGCACTGCGTCGCGCAAGCGATGATCTGGAATCACGCCTGTGCCATTTGTTTCCACGTTGATGGAAACGGGCTCAGGCATACCAATCGCATACGCAATTTGCACAAGTGCCTCCTCGGCCAATTCGGCACCTACAATGTTTTTGGCAACGTGGCGGGCGGCATAGGCAGCACTACGATCCACCTTTGAGGGATCTTTGCCGCTGAAGGCCCCGCCGCCATGGCCGCCTTTTCCGCCGTACGTATCCACAATGATCTTGCGTCCGGTAAGCCCGGCATCTCCGTGGGGGCCGCCTATAACAAAGCGTCCCGTTGGATTTACGTGCAGCGTCAGGTCATCGTCGATCAGCTCGTCGTACCGCTCCCCAAAGGCCCGCGGGAGCAAGATATTCTTTACATCCTCCCGGATCTTGTCCTGCGGGATGCCATCGTCGTGTTGGGTGGACACAACTATCGTGTCAATACGTCGAGGGGTAACCCCATCGTCGTCGTACTCGACCGTGACCTGGCTCTTGCTATCGGGGCGCAGGTAGGCCATCTGGTCGGTTTCTTTGCGGATGTGCGCCAGTTCCTTCATGAGCCGGTGCGAATACGTAATCGCCATCGGCATCAACTCCTTGGTCTCTGTGCAGGCATACCCGAACATCATCCCCTGGTCGCCCGCGCCTTGCTCCTCTTTGCCATCCACGCCCTGGTTAATGTCGGGGCTTTGCTCATGAATGCTACTGAGCACGCCACACGAATCACCATCGAAGCGAAGGCGGGGGTCGGTGTAACCGATTTTCTTTATCACGTCGCGCGCAATCTCGCGCACATCGACATACGAATCGGTTGTCACTTCACCAGCCAGCACAACCAGACCAGTAGTCACCATCGTTTCGACCGCGACGCGGCTTTTCGGATCTTCCGCCAGCATGGCATCGAGAACCGCGTCAGAAATTTGATCTGCAACTTTATCGGGGTGTCCCTCCGATACAGACTCGGAGGTAAACAGGTAGGCCATAAAAAGACAGTTATCGGGTTCGAAAAAGCAATGAGCGCATCCGGCACGAGAAGACGTCCGGCGTAAAATCGTGCCGTGAACGAATAGACTGGAGCAGGGTTCGCTTGGGCATCGCTGCAGGTACGCTGAAGGCATACGCCATTTGTTGTAGCTGTTTCTTCACATCAGGGCCCTTGACATTGAAACACCGTGTCGTGTACTGTGTGCATCACTATGACATACTGTTGTTGTTAGCACATTCATCCAGAAGGGTGGAGGGAGTAGGCCCTGCGAAACCCTGGCAACCGCCACAGCTTCGGCTGTGGAAAGGTGCTACCTCCTACCTCGCATTACGCGAGGAAAGATGAGTGGAATGCGTCTCTCTGCAGATCTCTGTAGAGGTACGTACGATTCCCCATCTGCTCCTTGCGGTTGGGGATTTTTCATGTCCCGCCGCATTGGCAGATCTCGAATCCGGACTCCGCGCCCCGCCCCGCTCGCTCTGGTCTTCTGGATGGCTCTCGATTTTCTCGATTCCAACCCCCAGAGCCATGAGCACGAACGGACATTCAACCTCCGAGTCCACCCCTGAACCATCCTCTGAGCGCACTCCGCGCTTCGAAACCCTGCAACTGCATGCAGGACAAGAGCCTGATCCCGCCACCAACGCCCGCGCCGTTCCCATCTATGCAAGCACGTCGTACACCTTCGACGATGCCGAGCATGGCGCCGACCTCTTTGCGCTGAAGGAGTTCGGCAACATCTACACGCGGATCATGAACCCCACGAACGATGTGTTCGAAAAGCGCGTGGCTGCCCTCGAAGGCGGCGTCGCAGCGGTGGCTACCGCGAGCGGACAGTCGGCACAGTTCCTCACGTTTAACGCGCTGGCCAAAGCAGGCGACAACATCGTGTCCACCAGCTACCTGTACGGCGGCACGTACAATCAGCTCAAAAATGCGCTGCCTCGTCTAGGCATTGAAGGCCGCTTTGCCAATGGCGACGACCCCGACTCCATCGCGTCGCTGATTGACGAAAATACGAAAGCCGTTTACCTCGAAGCGATCGGCAACCCGCGCTTCAACATCCCCGACTTCGAGCGCATCGCCGACATTGCGCACGACCATGGGGTGCCGCTCGTCGTCGACAACACCTTCGGTGCAGCCGGCTACCTGTGCCGCCCCATCGACCATGGTGCCGACATTGTCACCGAGAGTGCGACCAAGTGGATCGGCGGACACGGCACCACTATTGGGGGTGTCATTGTGGATGCGGGCACCTTTCCGTGGAATAACGGACGGTTCCCTGAATTCACCGAACCCAACCCGAACTACCACGGACTCAAGTTCTGGGAGACGTTTGGTCCCGATGGGGTGCTCGGCGCCAACGTAGCATTCGCCATTCGCGCTCGTGTGGAGGGCCTGCGCGACTTCGGTCCGGCCCAGAATCCGTTCGGTTCGTTCTTGCTACTCCAAGGCCTCGAAACCCTCTCGCTTCGGGTGCAGCGCAGTGCCGACAACGCGCTCGCGCTCGCCCGCTGGCTCCAGGACCACGACGCCGTCGACTGGGTCAGCTATCCGGGGCTCGAAGACCATCCGTATCATGAGCGGGCCAATCGCTATCTGCAGAATGGATACGGAGCTGTGCTTAGCTTCGGCGTGAAAGGCGGCGCCGAAGCCGGAAAGACGTTCGTCGAAAACGTAGAACTGGCCAGTCACCTTGCCAACGTGGGCGACGCCAAAACGCTTGTCATCCACCCGGCCTCTACCACGCACCAGCAGCTCACCGAAGAAGAGCAGAAAGCCTCCGGGGTAGAGCCCGACCTGGTGCGCGTGTCCGTCGGCATCGAGCATATCGACGACATCACCGCCGACTTTGCGCAGGCCCTGGCGAAGCTACCGGTTGCTGCGTAATCGCGTCCTCTCTACCTCACGCACGCAGCGGGGTGGTCTCTTCGGGGGACTCCGCTGCGGTGGGTGTTTCTAATTCAGCCAGTGCCATGCCTTCTACGTATATCCACCCTGCCTTCACCACCGAAGCAGGCACCACACTCCATGATGTGCCCATCGCCTACCGGACCTGGGGGCGCCTCAACGCCTCGGGTACCAATGCCGTGATCGTCTGCCACGCGCTCACGGGAGATACAAATGTCGACGACTGGTGGGGGGCTCTGCTGGGCGCCGGGCGAGCCCTCGACCCGGAGCGCGATTTTATCCTCTGTGCGAATGTGCCCGGCTCCCCCTACGGCTCGGTGTCTCCTGTTACGTCTCCCCCTGAAACCGACGATCCGTACGCCGCCGACTTTCCCGCCCTCACTCCGCGCGATACCGTGGCCCTGCACCGTCATCTGCTCAACCACCTGGGCGTACGTCGCGTGCGCTGCGCCATCGGCGGGTCAATGGGCGGCATGCATGTGCTGGAGTGGGCCTTCGAGCGCACAGAAGCGGGCGATCCGCTGGTAGAACGCATCGTGCCCATTGCGGTGGGTGGACAGCACACGCCGTGGCAAATCGGATGGAGCGAAGCCCAGCGTCAGGCCATCTACGCCGATCCGAAGTGGAACGGCGGCGCGTACGACCCGAACGATCCACCACGCAGCGGACTGGCAGCGGCGCGCGCTATGGCGATGGTGTCGTATCGCTCGCATGCCTCGTTTCAAGAGCGATTTGGGCGCGCGCGTCAGTCGGAGAACGGCACAATCAATCCGCCCTTTGCAGTGGAAAGCTATCTGCGCTACCAGGGCGAGAAGCTCGTGGATCGGTTCGACGCCAACTGTTACGTGCACCTCACCCAGCAGATGGATGCGCACGATGTGTCGCGGGATCGCGGCGCCTACCCCGATGCGCTAACCCGCATCGAGCAGCCCGCACTGGTCATCGGCATCGACTCGGATGTGCTGTATCCGCTTGACGAACAGGAGGAGCTGGCCGCGCATCTGCCAAACGCCGATTTGCAGGTGCTATCGTCTCCGCACGGACACGACGCGTTTCTCATTGAACTGGAGGATCTGAACGCGATGATTACCCAGTGGCAGGACACGCACGCTTCTGCTCTGGCTCGCTAACTTTCGTTTGCCTCACTATTTCCATCTCTCTATGCCAATATCACAGACCGCGCCATCCCCAACACAATCCGCCAAACGCGCTACCAAACCACTCTCCCTCTACCTTGCAGGCGTCGGATCGGTAGGCACGGCGTTGCTCTATCAGCTTAGCGAATTACAAGGGGATGTGCAGCGTCCCCGCCTCATCGGCGCCTGCACCTCCACCCACGCAGTCTGGACGCCGCCCCATCCTACACCGGGCGCCGTAAAGCATCATCTTGAGCATGGTAGCCCACTCGACTGGTCTGCTGTGCTGGAACGCCTCATTGAGCATGCCCCGCGTCCGCTCGTGTTTGTGGATGCCACCGGCCATCCGGATGTGGCCGAGCACTACACAACGTTGCTAGAAGCGGGCATTCATGTTGTAACGCCGAGCAAACTGGCTAACACCCGCTCGCAGGACACCTTCGACCGGCTGCACCAGATTGCTGCACAGCAGGATGTGCAGTATCGCTACGAGACCACCGTAGGCGCCGGACTGCCCGTGGTGCGCACGGTGCGCGATCTGCATGCCACCGGCGACCGCATCCAAACCATTCGCGGTGTGGTGTCGGGTACGCTCACGTTTGTGTTTAGCCGGATGCGCAAGGGCGATTCCTTCCAACAGGCGGTGGAGGCCGCTATCCAAAAAGGATACGCCGAACCGGATGT
>CAZZCI010000210.1:0-4907 GCA_964653015.1 uncultured Rhodothermales bacterium | reverse complement strand
GGGGATGGCCATGTCTACAGCCTCTGAAGCGGCGTTGAAGAGCATCAGCAGCGCAGTGCCGTCATCTTCCTCGACCTGAATCCCAAGGGTCCGTGCCGACGGGTCGTTCCAGCGCGGCGGCTCGCCGTTGGGGCCCATCCACTGCACCGCACCGTCTTGATAGAATGCCATTCGGTGAAGCACGGGATGGCGCTTCCGAAACGCGATAATCTCTTTTGTAAAGCGGTGAATGTTGCTGTGCACTTCTCGCCGCCCCCAGAGCGTCCAGCCGATTTCGTTGTCCTGGCAGTACGCGTTGTTGTTGCCTTGCTGCGTACGGCGAAACTCGTCGCCATGCAGGAGCATCGGCACGCCGCGCGACAGAAATAACGTAGCCAGAAAGTTTTTGACCTGCCGTGTGCGGACGGCTTCGATCGCGGCGTCGTCGGTTGGGCCTTCGATACCATAGTTACGACTGTAGTTGGCATCCGCCCCGTCGCGATTGAACTCGCCGTTGGCCTCGTTGTGTTTGCGTTCATAGCTGACCAAATCATTGAGCGTAAAGCCGTCGTGGCTGGTCACAAAGTTGATGCTGCTTTCGGGGCCTTTGCCAGAGCCCTGGTACAGGTCGGCGCTCCCGGTGAGGCGCTGGGCAAACGCACCGAGCATGCCATCATCGCCCCGCCAGAAGCGCCGCACATCATCGCGAAAGCGTCCATTCCATTCCGACCATCGGCGCTCGTGGAAATGCCCGACCTGGTAGGCGCCAGCAGCATCCCAGGCTTCGGCAATCATCTTCACGTGTCGCAGCACGGGATCCTGTGCGATGCGATCTAAGAGCGGCGGATCTGTACGTAGGATGCCTTCCTCATCGCGTCCCAGCACAGAGGCCAGGTCAAACCGAAACCCATCCACATGCATCTCAATGACCCAGTGGCGCAGTGCATCCAAGATCATATCGTGAACCACCGGGTGGTAGGTCTTGAGGGTGTTGCCCGTCCCGGTGAAGTCCTTGTAGCACTCCTTATTTTCGTCGAGGAAGTAGTACAACTGGTTATCGAGCCCGCGCCAACTGAACGTCGGCCCCTTTTCGTTGCCTTCGGCGGTGTGATTGAACACCACATCGAGCAGCACCTCGATGCCGGCCTCGTGGAAGGCGGCTACCATTTCTTTGAACTCCTGCACCTGTTCACCCTGGTTGCCCGCACTGGCGTAAGCTGCATTGGGCGCCATGAAGGCCGCTGGACTGTATCCCCAAAAGTTGCGCAGCGGCTCGCCGGTGAGGGGGTTTACACGGGCAATTTCATATTCATTGAACTCATGCACCGGCATCAACTCAACTGCTGTAACCCCAAGGTCTTTGAGGTAGGGGATTTTTTCGGTAAGGGCTTTGTAGGTGCCGGGATGGGCGACATCGGCGCTTTCATGCACGGTAAAGCCCCGCACATGCGTCTCGTAAATAACTGTCTCTTCCCACGGATGCTGTAACGGGCGTGTTGGCTCCCACCCGGTGCGGCTGTCGAGGACCACGCACGAGGGCGTAACATGGGCATTGTTCTCGCGCGACATCTCGTGGAGGCTACCGATTCCCTCCGGGTCATAGCCGCGCGCCTTTCCAAAGTCCCAGTCATCCAGATGCGTAATCGCTGGGGCATACGGGTCGATAAGCAGGCGATACGGATTGAACCGATGGCCTTCCTCCGGCTTGTAGGGCCCATCGGCCCGGTACCCGTAGAGCTGTCCTTCGGATACGCCCTCTATCCACGCGTGCCAGATGTCGCCCGTACCATGTTGCTCTGGGGTGAACACAAACCGGTGAGTCGGGGCCTCATCATCAATCGCATCGTAGAACTCCAGCCACACACAGGTAGCATGGCGGCTAAACACCGCAAAGTTGACGCCTCCATTTCGTTTGTATACACCCAGGGGATACGGAAGCCCCGTGCGCATGCTGGGCATGGTCGTTGACGTAGGAGCGGGAAGCGGTGGATCAAGTGAACATGCATCCATAACGGAATGGGCCATAAGGGGTGGGCCTACCGAAACGATTCGTCGTTACGTGTTCTGAAGCACTAATGTAGGAGCGCGTTCCTTTAATTGCGCAGGACGCACAGCCGGAATGCCGCTTTCGGTTTCTTGATGCAGGGGGAGGTGGGCATCCAACATCGCGATAAAGTTCTTGTACACCTGCTGTAGCTCCCAGATGATACCGTCAGGGGAAAGCGACCACCACTCGTCGGGCGTAAAGTAGGCCGAGACCTCGGCCTCTGAGCCGTGGCGACCATACCACTGAATGAGATGCAGGTTATCGGATTGTGCCAGGCGCGCGGCGCGTTCTACAAGTTTAGGATTGCCGGTAAGCAACGCCTTTTGATGCGCCTGCATCATCAACTGAAAGATGGCTTGTTGCGCATCATTACCCAAGAAGAATTCGAGGCCGCCACTTCCGGCCCAGGTGCTGGCAAAAGCGGGAAGCGGAAGCGCATGGCTTGTTTCTCCGTGGCGCTGCAGTGCTTTGCTGGGCGTTACAAATGACAGCCCGTGGCGCTTCGCCTCGCGGGGCAGATGCTCCAGAAAGTCGAAGATGCCGCTTTCCGGCGGATGGTGCTCTCCGAACGTCTCAAAGTCCCACCCAATCACCGCGACCTTCCCTGGGGCTGAGGCGATCCACTGGGTATAGCGATCAGCCGTTAGCGGCCAGCCGTCCCACTGCTTGTCAGAGAACCGGTAGCCAACATCATCGCTCAACGGGTAGTGGCGCGTAAGCAGCTTCATGCGCCCCGAGCCATGATGGTACAGATGCGTGGGCTCGCGCCACTGCATCACCCAGGGGCGTCCGTCCATGAAGGCTGCCTTGAAACCGACCTGCTCCAGCGCGTGGTAGATGGTGTCAGACATCATGAGTTCGGTGGTGTCGGCAATGACAGGACGCTCACCGAACACCTGTTGCAGTTCATCAGCAGCGCAGCGCATCCGTCGCTTAAAGGCCTCGATATCCCACAGTAGCATAAAACTGTGCGAGGGTTCTACCGCGACAAGCTCCACCCGCTCGTGCTGCACCAGCGTGCGGAAGCGATCCAGCAAGGCCGGATCCCATGCCTTCGCTTGCTCGATGAACGACAACGAAAACCCAATGGCCAGCGACAGCCCCTCCTCTACAAGCCGCTCAAACCGATCAAGCGCCGGATAGTAGCATGTGTGTGCTACCTTGCGAAAGTAGTACTCGTTCATGTCGGCATCGAAGAGCGCATGGTCGAGTTCATCCATCGACATCGACTCGGAGAGACGCGCTGCGGGCAACCGAGGCCGATGCGGCTGGTGAACAACGGTGTAGATGACGACGTCTTCGACCTGCGGGGAGAGCTCATAGGTGTTCGCTTCGGCATCGTAGTGGAGGATGTGCTGCTCTTGCGCACAGAACAAGATCTTATCCAACAGCACATCTACGATACAGTCCCACGTAAAGTCTTCGGCATAGGAGCGCGCAAACGAGCGGATCGACTGGGCGCGGTGCCGGTTTTGTTGCATCCGTATTAGGTTGGATACAATCTCTTCGGGACGATCTGTGTCGAGCATGATCGCGTTGCGGCCATCCAGCACATACTCCTCGCCACTTGGGCCGGTGAATGCAATGCCACCCGAGGCCATCGCTTCTAACCCGACCAACCCAAACGGCTCATGTCCCGAGTTCGCCAGCACCGCGTCGGCGGTTGCATAGAAGGTACGTAGCATCTCCTGCGTCATGAAAAAGCGCAGATTGTAGATATCGGCCCGAGGGGCTTCGTTTATCAGCGATAGAAGCTCACTCCAGTCAGACGGATCGCCGTTTATTTCGGCGATGGAAAGGCCCCGTTCGTGGGCTCTTCGCAAGACCTCTTGGCCGTGTGGTTCGATGCCTCCGGCCATCGGAAACGCCACCGGGTAGCCCTGCTCTTTCAGCAATGCCGCGGCCTCTACCGCCATCAGCCAGCGCTTGGCCGGGTCGAAGCGCCCCACCTTGAAAAGCATTACGGCGTCTTTTTCAGGAGCCATCGCCTTCCGCAACGCAGTTTTCTGATCTGTAGAGGGCGGCCCCAGCAACTCCTTCGGGATGCCATTGTGAATCACCAACGGGTTAACCCCCAGCGGCCACATCAGATGCTTCATGTAGCGACTCACCGTCGTGATGTGCGCCGCTTCCTGCAGACGTTCCCAATCTACGCGATGAAAGGCCATCGTATTGTTGGCATTCCAGAAGATGAGGCACCGGCGGGATAGCCCGTTCGCACGAAGCACATCGTGCAGACGAATCACGGTCTCGGCGGTATGCCATTCTTCGGCCAGAATCACCGGCAGGCGTCCATTAGCCAGCGCGGGCTGAATGACGTTGGCCAGCAGATGTTCGGGAAGCGTTGCATTCCATTCGCGACGTTTGTCTTCCTCGGCCTCGTACACCCCATTGGGATGATGCGCACTGATCCACTGACACCATCGGTGATAGGTGAGCCGCCCGTTGAGCCGGTGCTCTTTGCCTGGCGCATCGGGCTCGCCCACAAAAAACAGCTTTGTGTTGAACCCGCGGCGGGCCAAAGCATGCGCCAGATGGGTAATGCGTACGCCAAGTCCGCCAGCCTGCGCGTACGGATCGGGCCCTTCAAATGAAAGAAGGGCAAACGTCAGATGCTCAGAAGAAAGGGACATAGAAATCATGGGTAGGTGAGAATATGCACGAGGAGGCCAACACGTGTTCGGCCTATGCGATGCGATGTCTCAACCTACCGATGTATAGCGGCTCCCGCTACACACATTTGTTCAGAACGCTGCTCATCTATCCACGCTTTTGCGGTGTTGGGTATGGATAACGGCGGTATGCGGCAGCGCCCGCTTAGGATGAATCCAGAGCGCTTCCTTTCGTACGCTCCAGTTTGCTTATGCCGCAGTCGGAATGC
>CAZZCI010000209.1:0-4911 GCA_964653015.1 uncultured Rhodothermales bacterium | reverse complement strand
CGCGAAAAGCTGCACCTAATGATTGCCCGTCAGCAAAAGTACATCGGGTATCTAGATCGAGCCCTTGAGCGCATCGAAAACGATACATACGGCATTTGCAAGGTAACAGGCAAACCGATCGCGAAAGAGCGATTAGAGGCAGTGCCGCATACCGAAATATCGATCGATGCCAAAAAAGAGCAAAAGAGAAAAGAAGCTGAGGGCTCGTCGTCATAACGGCGCTTTTCAGGTAAGCCCATCGGCGTTGCCGATGCCCGAGTGATACGCAGGTGTTTGTTTTCATTGTAGTTGTATGCGCATTTTTCTGATTGCCCTCTTCGTCGTTGGGGTAGACCAGTTCACAAAGTGGCTGGTTTTGCAAACCATGCATCGGCATCAGTCGATTCCGCTTGTTGGCGACTGGTTGCGTTTTACGTTTACGGAAAATCCCGGAATGGCCTTTGGGATTCAGGTCGGCCCGCCGGGAACCGTGGCTCTTCTTGCGCTTGCTGCCACAGGGCTGGTTGTGTTCTACCTCATTCAAGTGCGGCATGGCTATTGGCCGTATCGCGCAAGCCTTGCTCTCATCTTGGGCGGTGCCATTGGTAACATCATTGACCGGGTGTTCTATGGGGTGTGGCTGGGCTACGGCGAGTGGTTCACAGGGCGCGTGGTTGACTTTATCCACGTGAACCTGTGGCAAGGGTTTGTGCCTTCTGGGATACCCTTTCTTGGGGGACGTTATGTAGAGCTGTTTCCCATCTGGAACGTGGCGGATATGGCCATTGTCCTGGGGGTGGTGGGCGTGCTCGTCTTCCACAACACCTTTTACGAGGATATGATGATGCAGCAAAACAAAGACGCATCTCCGAATCCACCCGGTGCGGAAGAGAACCCTGAAGGTAAGTCTGAACAGCGCAGTACCAGCCCGGTACATGAAGACCCGCCTGCCACAGACGACGCCTCATCGGTAGCGCCTCGCGCGTGATGCGGTGCGTCCATTCGTAACTTTTGCTTTCACGCCGTTGTGCTGTTATGTCTATCAACGCTGATCAGATACGCAACTTTTGCATTATTGCGCACATCGACCATGGGAAGAGCACCCTGGCCGATCGCCTGCTGGAGCGCACCGGCACCATTAGCGAGCGCGATATGCAAGAGCAGACGCTCGACGACATGGATCTGGAGCGCGAGCGGGGAATCACGATTAAGAGCCACGCGGTGCGGATGACGCACACCACCGACGCGGGCGAAACGTACACGTTCAACCTGATTGACACACCGGGGCACGTCGATTTTACCTACGAGGTGTCGCGCGCGCTCAAAGCCTGCGAAGGGGCCATCCTCCTGGTAGATGCCGCCCAAGGCATCGAAGCGCAGACGATTTCGAACGCATATCTGGCCTTAGAGCAAGACCTGGAGATCATCCCGGTAATGAACAAGGTGGATCTGCCCGTGGCACGCCCCGATCAGGTGGCGATGTCGCTCGAAGAACTGTTGGGGGAGCCTGCCGAGGATATTCTGAAGATCAGCGCCAAGACAGGCGAAGGCATCGACGAGTTGCTCGATCTGGTTATCGACCGCGTGCCTCCACCCACCGGCGACCCCGACAAGCCGCTGAAGGCACTCATCTTCGACTCCATCTACGACTCGTACCGCGGGTCGGTCGTCTACGCACGCGTCTTTGATGGCACGCTCCACAAAGGCGATGGCATGCGGTTCATGGCCACCCACAAAGAGTACGACGCCGAAGAATTGGGCGTTCTGCGTCTTGGACGTCAGAAAGTTGATACGCTCAAGGCGGGCGATGTGGGATACATCATCGGCTCCATCAAAGACGTGTCGCATACCCGTGTGGGCGACACGATTACCCACAAACACAATCCGGCAGATAAAGCCATTCCGGGCTTTAAAGAAGTGAAGCCCATGGTGTTTAGCGGCGTGCACCCCACACAGTCTGAGGACTTCGAGGATCTGCGGAGTGCGCTCGAAAAGCTGCAGTTGAACGATGCGTCGCTCACCTTCGAGCCCGAAACGTCAGCGGCGCTTGGCTTTGGCTTTCGAGTCGGCTTTCTGGGACTGCTGCACATGGAGATTATCCAGGAGCGCCTCGACCGCGAGTTTGGGCTCGACATTATCACCACCGTGCCGAACGTAGAGTACCGCGTGCGGGTGAGCAATCCCGGTGATGATGATCAAGAGCTTACCATTGTAGATAATCCCAGTGAGATGCCTCATTACGGCGATATTGATGCCGTCTACGAGCCGTTTGTTGAGGCCGACATCATTGTGCCGAGCGAGTACATCGGCAACATTATGCAGCTCTGCGAAAACCGGCGGGGCGTGTACGTGAACCAGCGCTATCTGGATACTGAGCGCGTGAACCTGCAATACGAGCTGCCACTGGCCGAAATTGTATTCGACTTTTACGACAAACTGAAGAGTGTGAGCCGGGGCTATGCCTCGCTCGACTACGAGTTCTTAGAGTACCGCGAAAGCGATCTGGTCAAGCTCACCGTGCTCATCGACAAAGATCCGGTCGATGCGCTTTCTACTATTGTGCACCGCGACAAAGCCTACGAAATCGGGCGCAAGCTCACCAAGAAGCTCAAAGAGAAGATTCCAAAGCAGCTGTTCGAAGTCCCCATTCAAGCCTCGATCGGACGCCGCATTGTAGCCCGCGAAACTGTCAGAGCTCAGCGTAAAGACGTGACAGCCAAATGCTACGGCGGCGACATTACGCGTAAGCGCAAGCTGCTGGAGAAGCAAAAAGAAGGCAAGAAACGCATGAAGCAGGTGGGAGAGGTTGAAGTGCCACAGGAAGCCTTTCTGGCAATTCTTTCCGTGGATGAATAGAATGAACTGGCTCCATCGCCTTCCCATGCAATCCACGTCATCACCCGTCCGGGCGCATTGTTCGCGTGCAACGCACTGGCTGTTTGTAGGCGTTACCTGCGTGATTGGTTTGTTGTTGTGGACGGCAACGTTGCTACCCGCTTCCGGCCAAACGCTGATCGACCGATACCAGCAAGAGCGGCAACAGCATGTGCTGCAGCAGCTCTTTTCAGAGGGCGTGTGGGATGCATCAGCGCCTGGTGCATATCGGCCTCTGCCTGCTGGTACCGATACGCTGTACCAAAAAGCGTCTACCTACGCTGATGACGGTGCCGAGTTGTTTTCGGTTGACAATGTGCGTGTGGTGCATCGCTTTGAAGAGACGTGGTTTAACGACACATTTGCTGATGTGAACTGGTCGTTCCTGGGCCCACAGCATCAACGCGCCCTACTCGACACCACGCGCACGGTAGATTTGCGGGCCCGCATGCAAGCGCATTTCGGGGCTCCTACCCATGTTCTTGCCGATGACTTGACGCCCGAGCGTGAGCGATTTGACCAGTTCGCATACTGGCTCGTAGTCAACGATTCGATTCCTGTAATCGTAACCGATGCCAGTGGAGCCCGCGACCGTGGACTGGTGCTCATGACCGAGCGCCGCTGGCGTGATGCGCTCCTTGACGTGCGCGACGCGGTACTAGCCCCGCTGCACGAAACCGATGACCGGGCCCCTTACGTTGATTATTTCTACGATGATGTCGATAATCGTTGGTACCGCGTTGGGTTCGACGGACAAACGTTCTTTCACGAACCTATAGCGCGTCGTCAATTGCGTCCTGGTGTACGTCCTCGCCCACCCGAACCCGCTGCCTCCCCTTGACTTTTTCTCATTCCTGTGGCTGATCGGTCTTCTTCCCGCTCCAATCGGGGGGCCTCTGGGCCCCATCAAAAAAGTGAATTGCGTCAATGGTTTGAAGCCATTGTGCTGGCGGTCATCATTGTGCTGGTGATCCGCACCTTCTTTTTTGATCTGTTTCGTATCCCCACGCCCTCCATGGAGAAAAACCTGATGGTGGGCGATTATCTCTTCGTCTCTAAAGTGCATTATGGAACGCGCCTGCCCATGACGCTCGCCGTGCCCTTTGGAAGCGCGTTTAGCGAAGGCCTTTATCTTGATAACCCGCGCCTTCCGTACACCCGTTTGCCGGGCTTTACGTCGATTGATCGAGGCGACGCGGTGGTCTTTAATCTCCCTCCCGATGATGCGCCCATTGATCGGAAAATGCACTACATCAAGCGCGTGATTGGCATGCCTGGCGAGACGCTGCAGATCAAAGACAAAGTGGTGCATGTAGATGACAATCCGCTTCCGCTAGGCGATGGGATGCAGTACTTCTGGACGCTGCGTAAGTCGGATGCCCGGTTTTCCATGTCACGCCAGGAATTGGAAGAACTGGGTATCTCGCGATGGAATGAAAACCCAGATGGCGAACTAGTGCGCACGCAAGCCACGGTTGAGGCCGCCCAAGCGCTAACGGAACGCAGCTGGGTAGAGTCGGTCGAGCCGCTGATCCTGCAAAATACCAATTATGATGCGGCGATGTATCCCCCAAATCAAGGATTCACGCCCGACAACTACGGTCCTATTCCTATCCCGGCCAAAGGAGAAACGGTAACGCTTACCGAAGACAACTGGCCCTTCTATGCGTCGATCATTACGCAGTTTGAAGGGCGCTCGGCCGAGCCGATGACGGACTCAACATTTGCTATCGACGGAGAGGAAACCACCACCTACACCTTCACCGACGATTACTTCTTCATGCTGGGCGACAACCGCGACGACTCTGAGGACAGTCGCTTCTGGGGCGTCGTGCCCATGGATCACATTGTAGGCAAAGCGCTCTTTACGTACTTCTCCTGGGATGCAGAGCGCTTCCGTCCCCGGTTCAATCGCATCTTCCGCCCTATTCAAGATGGCGCTGTGTTTGACAGCTCGCCTCACCTGCAAGAGTCGGAGTTCGACCGCCCAGAAGGCGATACCGAGGAGGTCCCCGACGCACTAGAAGACCCGCCCTCTGATACCTCTGAATAAGCTAC
>CAZZCI010000208.1:0-4920 GCA_964653015.1 uncultured Rhodothermales bacterium | reverse complement strand
AGTCGGCAGCGGTAACGGGGGGGCTGCTCAACCGCTTGGCCCATGCCTGCTGAGCCGCTCGCGTGGGACGCTGATCCAGAATCTGAAGGGCTGTGCCACGGGGTTCAGACGTACGGCCCTTCAAGAACTCACGCACGGCAGGACGGCGGAGGGGAATGGCGACGGTGGCAAACAGGTCGGACATAGGCACATTGGCAGGTGGATGCGTGGGGTACGTCCCCTTAAACTATGAAGGCGCCTCGAAAGATGGAAGCCAACGCGTCAAATAGTGGAATCAGCGTACACGCATGACTTGCTGTGTTTTGTGCACGTGCTCCCCGCGCAGCCGTACGATGTAGAGTCCGCTGGCAAGGTTCTGCCCCGACCACTGCAGTGTTTCGGTCTGATGCGCATCCAGCGAGCCGGTGTAGAGCGTGCGTACGCGCTGGCCGAGGGTGTTGTACACTTCCACCGTGACCTCCTGAGCGGTATCAACAGCAAACTGTACGGTGGCATCCTGCTGAAATGGCACGGGATAGACGCGCAGATCGACGGCCTGCTGCATCTTCATATCCACCGATACAGGTTCGTGGAGCGTTTCGGTGCCGTCGGTGTCGACCTGGCGGAGGCGGAACTGGTACGTGCCCGGAAGCAGCGGCTCGGTTTCGAACTGGTAGGTGGTTTCGGCATCGGTTGTGCCCTGCCCTTCCACGAAATCAAGCGTAGAAAAGGTGTCGGCATCGGGGCCCTGATGCTGCACGTCGAATCCAGCATTGTTGGTTTCGGACTGGGTCGTCCACTGTAGGGTAGCTACATCATCGACGGTCTGCGCGGTGAAGGCGGTGAGTTCAACCGGAAGCGGATCGCCAAACTCATTGGTCGGGGTGATGTGAATCTCGAAGCGCACTGCGGTGTTATCATTCAACGGCTCGGCGTGGCGATCCATCGTTGTAGCGGTATGTGGACCGTGCGCCATCGTGCGTGTAGTGGCCCGTGCGGTGCTCATGGTAGCAGGGTCAGCATCGAACGTGTACGCATTGGCATCACGCAGATCGATCTCGGCCCCTGTCTCCAGATCGCGAAGGTACACCAGCCAGCCTGTGGGCACGCCCTGCAGAGTGGGCCACCGCAACGTCAGCTGGTCTATGTCATCGATGTTCTGCGCATCTACAACCACCGGTACCGCAACTGGCTCATCCAGCGCAAACGGAAGGGAGTAGCGCGAAAGTCGGATGGGTTCGTCGTTGTGGCTATCCCGCCCGGCCAGCGTGGCATAGGTGTCGGTCATTGGGGTGAGTTTTACCGCGCTGCGTACGTCGAACGCCATTGTAGCGTCAGGGTGGAGAAACACCTCAAAGGCCTCGTCATGCGTCTGGATGGCCCCCGACCCATCGTATCCCGAAAGGGTAAAGGCAATGCGTGCCTGCCTGTTATCTGGAACTGTCGACTTAGGTGCGGTGGGCGCGAGGCGACGACCGTCTGCGTTGAAGGTCAGCGTAGTTGCGCTCCCGCTCACACGCGATACAAAGAACCCTTGCCAGGGCGCAATGAGACGTGCCTCTCCGGCGGTCTCTTGGCTGCGCTGCATGTACGACCCGGACCCTCCGTTCCGGCTTGGATCCCAAATCTGGGCCGTGGTCGTGAATCCTTGTCCAGCCAGGTCAATTGCATTGAGGTCGAATGAGTACGGATACGGGTTGCCCAGCAGATGCCACTCCACATCATCGCCCGCCGGATCTCCGTCGTTTCCGGCAGTGCCCCCATCTTCAACGTTAACCGTAATATTGTCTGCAGGAGACAGGCCCTGCCCGCTTAGCGTGAATGGAAACGGACTGTACTGATCGACCGGAGCCGAGGTGTCCCACATGTACCAGATGAAGCCCTCACCTGCCGGAAGCGGGTCGCTTCCAGATGAGGCCGACGCCCAACCGGTTTCTTCCCAACGATAGACGTTTGCCTGCCCACCCAGCGGCAGATCGGGGACGCCCTGCACCATGTTCTGCACGTCGAGGTCGGCTACGGTGAAGTCTTCCACGGGCGGTGCCAGCATACGCCAGCCCGAGTTGCCGTCGATGGTGGCGGCGGGCTGAAGCTGCTGCTTCGGGCCATTTTGTCCGGGGGCCCCCAGATCAGTGCGACTGGTGCGTCCGCGCGTAAACAGGAACCCTTTCTCGCGCCGCTCCGCCACGGCCCAGCGGTTGGCATTGTTATTCTGTGCGGTACCGGTGAACACGCTCGATGCACCGGCAATGGGATCCAGCGTACCGTTGCTTCGAGCGGTGCCGTATTCGACAGTGGTTATCGAAGTGCCGCCGTCGTTTTTGACCGCGAGCGTAGCGCCGATATTATCAAGTTCGATATTGGCCTGCTGGTCGCAACGTACGCCGCCGTTCTCGCTGATGTCGTCGTTGCGGCATACGGTAAGAAAACTGCGTGCCGGGAGCGTGCCGGAAAGAGCGGCATCGGTAGCAGCAGCGGTCTGCAGCGTCCAATTGCTCAGGTCGATATCGCTATCGGTGGTGTTGTACAGCTCGACCCACTCGCCGTCGGCGTCGGACACGGCGTCTGGACTCGCTAGGAACTCCGAGATAAGCACATCGGGCGTGCTCTCTTTGTCGAGAATGGTGACCGTGAGCGGCTCGCTGCTGGCTTGCGCGAAGCATTCGGCTGTGAAGCAGTTCTCTACATCCAGCGTAAATACCGCGTCGAGGGGACCGTCCTGGCTGGTGTTTGCAGGAAACGTGAGGTTTAGTACGGCTTCGGTGGTGTCGGTGGGACTGCCTGCGGGAAACGTGACGGTTTCGCTGTCGAAGCCGTCGATGCTGGCACCGGTGGCTGAGCTGCTGGCCTCGTCGAAGGTGACCGTCACATCAGTAGCACGTCCTTCAAAGGGATTGAGTTGAATCGTGGCTCCGAGCGTGGTGCCCTCCGTATCCCCCTGAACTACAGTGGCTTCGGAAGCAAAAAACTGCACCTCGGGCCAGGGAGCATCGCAGAATCCGTCGAGATCATTCGGCTCGGTAGGCGCATCGAACAGCGTGAGGAAGCGGGTGCTCGGGTCCTCGAACCCGTTTCGCGTGCCTGCGGTGGTGCCGGGCTGCACGCCAAGATACTGGTTGAACGTGCTAACCCCGTTGCCTTCCCAGCCGGGATCGGGCTTCTGGCCAATGGTGCCAAATATATCTTCGGTGCGGCCATCAAGCACCAGTTCGACGACATCGTCGCCATTAAACCATGGCTCACGCTCGAAATAGGTTACATTGGAGCACGTATCATTTCGAAATGCTTTGAGGCCGTCGGTGTCGTCGTTATCGCCGATGAGCAGGACCTCATTCGCCTCCAGTTCGCCGCTATCTATTGTAGGCTGTGTGTTAGACGAAATGCTTCCATTAAAGTACGTGTTTATTTCAAGCGGGTCCTCCGTAAAGTCAATGGACTCCCCCGACACGTTCCACACTTGAATGCCTCGTGGCGTGCCGCCGTCTCCGCCATCAGAGTACACGTATCGGCTGATGAGCACGCGCGGCGCATCGCCTATATCGAGCGTGTACGTGCGACTCGGCCCAATGGACGTGCCCAATGAGGCATTTAGCAGTGCAAACTGAGCGATACGGGTCGCATCGCCCGAGAACGCATTCAGGTCAACGGTCACCGTTTCGCGGTCACCATCGCTGGCTGATTCCGGGAACGTGACGGTTTGGGTGTCGAAATTATCTACGTCAGTGGGATTCGCAGTGCTGTTACTCTCGTCAAAGGCGACCTCCACAGTGCGCTCGGTGCCATCGGGATTGCGAATCTCCACATCGAATGTGGCGTTGCCGTCGTCCGACCACACGGCAGCCCCGGTGTCTACCAGCTCTACAACAGGCGGATTGGGCGTAAGGGAAAGGTTGTTGAGCGCGATCTCGTCACGTGATCCGCTGCCGTCAGCATCATCCGATTCCCATCGGAGGAGCAGATACTCGCCGTTTTGCAGATTGAGATCGGTGAGCGCTCCTTCACGCGGCACGGTCTGCCACTCTGGACTTGCATCGGCTCCTTCGGGCGTGGTGTAGTCGAGTGCAGGCACATCGGTAAAGCCGCCCTCGGTGAAGGCATCTTCGTCGGTGACTTTGTATGAGAGGTTCAAACTCGTGGAGCGGTCCTGGTCGTTGAACACCTCGATGTCGTATGCGACGGCGACGTCGTCGATGGGTGTGCCCGTGTCGTTGAGGTACCGTGCAACGAAAGATCCTGGAGTAAAGTCGGATCCGGTGGGCTGCACACCCCAGGCAAAATCACCTGTATCTGCCTCAAAGGCGTAGATGCCGCCCGTGGATTCGCCACCGGTGCTGGCGCCTCGTGCAAAACTACCCCCCGTTTGCGTATCGCCAAAATCGAGAGCACCATCGCTGAGGCCACGCACGATAAACGCTTCTGAATCAAGCTGATCGGGATCAGCAGGCGAGGCAAATCCGCTTGCCTGAAAGGTGTTGAAGTCTTCGAACAGCGTATCATCGGTGTTTTCGATCACGATAGGGCCGCCGTCTGCCGTGCGAGGAGTCGCCGAGATGTCGTTGAAGGCGAACTGCGGGCGAGATCCGCTCCCGCTGACGTCGTTAGTGACGAACGCCAGGGTGAGAAACTCGCCGGTAGGCACTGCCGCCGGTAGGGTGGTCGATTGCTCATTGCGTTCCCATACCGCATCTGTGTCGGCATCCTCGTCGATTGTGAATGCGAGGCCGCTGTCGTTAAAGGCGGAAGCGCTGTTGCCATCGGTCTGGCAAGCATCGCCGACCGCGTACTTGAGTTCGATGGACTGGCTGCGGTCTTCATCGTTGAGCACCCACAGATCGTAGGCGACATCCAGCCCATCGTTGATGCGTGTGCCTGTCGTGTTCTCGTAGCACACGTACACCGTGCCGGGCGTAAAGTCGCTGCCTGTGGGCTTTAGTCCGAGCG
>CAZZCI010000207.1:0-4994 GCA_964653015.1 uncultured Rhodothermales bacterium | reverse complement strand
GACGGGATCGAGCGTGGTCTAGAGGCGCCCGGACCCGTACGGGAGAACATCTACGGCTTCACCGAGCAAGATCGCATTGACCGCGGCATCGAAACGCTGCCTAGCACGCTCGGGCAGGCCATCACGGCGCTGAAGGATGACGATGTCATCTTGGATGCGCTTGGACCGCACGTTAGCGAGAAGTTTATTGAGGCGAAGAGCATTGAGTATACCGAGTACCTGGCCTCCGTTTCGGGGTGGGAGCTCGATCGTTACTTGGAGACGTTCTAACGCATCCCCCCTTCCTACATTCTTTGCAGCACCGGCGCTCAGCGGCAGCCCCGCTGGGCGTCGAGTGTTTTAGGGGATATACTGAACAGGACGTGTGCCTACCGACGTGATTCCAGATTGCCGGGGACGCAAGCGGTCCCCGGCTATGGATTTTTCTCACATTGCACCGTTCCTTAGCCCGGGATCAGGAGCGAAGCGGATATCCCGGGCGGCCATTGAGCTGCGCTAAACAGATCCCACAGCGTGCTGTGACGCCTCCACGGTCTGTTCGGCGTTCAGCAGGCTGAGCGATCGTGCGATCCTGGACCCTCACAAAACATCTGTCATGGTGAGCACAGACCGACGTAGCGATCTCATGCCGTTGATTGGACAGCTGTATCCCAGCCTGGCAGCAATGAGATTGCGTCGCTCTGCTCGCAATGACAAGGTTGTGGATTTTTTCTCGGTAGGTTTGGGGTCACATCCGTCATCCAAACATTGACCTGTGACACACCAGGCAAGTCACCCCTCATGCCCCCTATCGTTCAGCCGGTGTGTTGCTGTACGCCTCTTTGACAGAGAACGCGAATCGGTCGTCAAGCTTGCGAGCTACAATCTCCTGAAAGGTATCGCAGATATCGGCGGGGACCTCCAGATCCATGCGTTTTCGTGATGTGTCGGACCGCCGTGGCTGGTAAAAGAAAATGAAGTGCGTGCTCTCCTCGGTGGGCGTAACGGTGTAGTCTACAATCCGACCCCACGGAATGGCAGTGCTAATCTGCTGCACGTCATGAATGAGACCATACTCGGTTACCACCACGGTCCGGGCATGCCACACCGCGATAAACCAAAACACGCCCAGGGCCGGATACGAAAGGGCCAGGATGGGAGAGATGGTATAGCCTAGCGCATAGGTAGCTCCAAACCCAGCAGCTACGCCACATAGAAAGAGGAGGGGGCCAATAGGAATGCCGGTAAGCGGGCCATTGCGCCAGACCAAAAGCGGCTTACGGATGCGCAGACGCCCGATGACAGCCACCAACATGGCTACCGAAACGAGCACGGTAGCTCCTACAACCACAACGATGTGTGCAGTGGTAAGCACAGCCATACATCCACAGGAGACAAGCGTGCGAGAACAGATACGCGGCCTTATGCCGAGGCGGCCTCCGGCGTCCAGAGGCGCGCCACCAGCATCTCAGCAGCCAAAAAAATCAACGCCATCATCACAAAGACGTTCCAGAGCGCCCCGCCGGCTTGCTGTTGCTCTAGAGCAGCAGCAACGGCTTCAGGGCGCGCCTCAACCGACACGGTTTCAACGGCAGGCACCCCAATCTCTTCAAAGTGCGCTGCGGCCTCGTTGGGCGGGGCAGGGCGGAGGTCGGTTAGCGTTGGGGCGTGGTTCACCGCTACGTATTGCAGCACGGCGCTGTCGGTGCGCAGCGTGTACACGCCGGGCGTTGAAATAGGCGGTACGTCGATGGTCCAGCCGCCAGGACGTGGATGCGCCGTGGGGTGCAGCGTAGTGTCATCGGGGCCTTCCAGGCGTATCGACTCGGCCTGATCGGCCTGGCGAATAGTGAACGTTTCGGGCTGGCCGGTTTGCAGCGACGGCCCTTCTACAGAGGATCCGGCCGAGATGTAAAACAACGACCGGTATAGCAACGGCACAAAAAGCCCTTGCGTGGGTAGTTCGCTCCATTCCAGGTTGGGCGCTACTGCCGACACCAGTGCGCGCCCTTGTCCGGGGCGCCACTCATGCAGAAAGGGGGCGCCGGTAGAGAGCGACATGAGCGTTTGGCCCTGTCCGCCAGCAGGGGCTATGTCAAGGGCAGCCCATACGGCAGGCCGCTCCAGTTCCGGAGAACGCGTGGGATCAGAGGCATCGAACATGCCTGCAAACAGCGGATGGTCGAAGGCGGCATCATCGAGCGTCGCGATGGATGTGTCGCCCTCAGGATCACCGGATAGTCCCGTGGCCTGTCCGCCGCCCCACGCCTCAAACAGTGCGCTATAGCTTTCCAGGTCGGGGGTAGAGTGAGGGAACAGGAATGCTCCTCCGCCTTCTTCCACGTACTGCCGGAGTCGGCTGCGTTCGCCGGAGGCCAAGCGCTGCGGGCCCACTAACAGCACCGCGTCGTAGTCCTCCAGATCGGTGCGCGCGAGGTCGGTGCGGTCAATGGTGGTGGTTTCAATGCGAATGTCGTCGCCCGCCACAGCATCCGATAGGGCAAGTTCTACAAATCGGGTGGGTTGCCCCGATTCACGTACCAGCAGCACCTCCCGCGTTTCGGGCACATAGAACGACAGGTAGCGCGTGTCATCGGGGGCAAAGGCATCGCCTTCCAGTTCAATGCGCGCCTCCACCCATCCGGCGTCGGGCGGAGAGGCGGCGAATGTGGTGGTTACGGAGTCGTCGGCCACGGGCGATACGTTCGATTGGGCTACGCGCTCATCGTTGAAGTAGAGCGAGGCGGTTACCGACTCGGGGGCATCTCCGATGTGCGTGATGGAGGCTTCGATATCGACGGGAGATCCAGCCTCGATCATCGGGCTGGCAACGCGGGCATGAGTGATGCCGGTGTTGGGGCGCGGCTGCGTATCTACCGGGAGCAGCGCCAGGGTGACGTCATTGGGCCAGCTGGTGCGGAGCGAGTCGCCCAGGCGCGTGCGCTGGAAGTCGGATGCTACGTATACGACCTGGCGAGGCTGGGCGGCGTTGGCAACGGCCTGGGCAGCGTCGAGTGCCCGATCGGCGAGGGCTGGTGTGCCTCCGGAAATAGAGAGCGCGTCGAGGTCAGACTGAGCCGCCTCGGCAGTGCGTACCAATCCTGAACGCGCTCCTTCGTCGGGAAGCGTGGGCCAGATGCCAACCTGGTCGCCCGTCCCTACGGTGCGCAGCACGCCTTGTGCTCGTTGCGTGGCCTGGTCGAAGTAGGCGCCGCTTGGTCCGTCTTGGATCATAGAAGAGCTGTTATCCACTACCACACCAATGCTCGACCGCGCATCGGGACCAAACATCGTGCCGGTGCCCTCGCCCCAGTAAGGCCGCGAAAACGCGAGCACCAGACACGCCAGCGCAAGGATGCGAAGCGCCAGCAAGAGCCAACGTTTTACTTGAATGCGCTGTACGGCGGCCTTTTCAATGGTTTCGACAAAAGCCAGCGAGCTGAAGTCGACAGTCGTGGGCTGGCGCAGGTTCAAGAGGTGAAGCATGAGCGGAATGCCTACCGCTACAAGGGCCAACAGCGCAAACGGATTGAGAAACGTCACAAGGGTACGGAAGCCGAATACAAAGCAGCCACGAGCATGCGCATCAACCTATGGCGGAAGGAGGCAGTTCCGTGCAGTGCAATGCAAAGCGGCTCAACCGAAAGCACCGCGACAGGGCGTTGCATCCATTCCGCATCAAATTATTCGAGCCTGTTGCATCACCGCAAAACACGACGGATTGCATGCGCGTATCGACTCTTCGCGCGCAATGGGTACAGTCTTTGTAACCATTGGTGTACCCATGCTTTCCCCTTTGGCCATTACGGTATCGTTCCCATGACTGACTCGCCCTCACTTACCCACGCTGACTTGCAAGGAGGCATTCGTATGTCAGACGCTGCTGGTTCCCCCGATTCCATTCGAACAGCTGTGGCTACCGGTACAGTTGTTATCGGTCCAGAAGCCTTCGAACGCGTACAAGAGAAGACGATTCGTAAAGGCGATGTGCTAAGTGTCGCCCAAATTGCAGGCATCATGGGGGCGAAACAGACCAGCAAGCTGCTGCCGCTGTGCCATGATGTCCAAATCGATGGGGTGGAGGTTGAGTTTTCGCTGGATGCGGAGCGGCATGCCATTGTCATCCGGGCGTTCACCAAGTCGATGGGCATCACTGGCGTAGAAATGGAGGCCCTCACCGCGGTATCCATTGCGGCGCTTACCATATACGATATGTGCAAGTCGGTGACGAAAGAGATTCGGGTCAACGATGTGCATCTCCTTGCCAAGACCGGCGGCCAAAGCGGCAACTGGAAGTCTGAAGAGTAGCCACTTTGTTCGTTTCGCTCCTGTTGCAAAACTCTCCATGTATGTCCGATTCTGCTCCGTCTGATCCGTCTGCGCGCGTTGCCCAGGTAAGCACGTTTGCCGCATTGGGTACGCTCTCGTGTACACAAAACGTTACTCACGAAGTGCTTGCCGATATTGGCGACATTGAAGGCATAGAGCCCGACTTGGTCGCTGAAGAGACGCTTTGTCTGTTGGCAACCGTTACCGCACGAGCCTTGGAAGTCGGCCTGCGTGCTGTGCCTGATGTGGCCGAAGTGGTTGCCCCCGTTGTGCAGCAGCTCCCCTTTCAGTATCGCGACTACCTGATCGGGCATGCCATGATTCAGGAGGAAAATCCCGAATTGGCGCAAACCGCTGAAGCGGTGCGCGAGCGCCTCACACGTAAACAGCGCTTCTACGACACGCACTTCCCCGAAGACCAATTTCCCGGCCCACGGGCTCTAAAGCCCAAGATGGAGCTGTGGATGGGCCGCGTAAGTCCGCCCGGCCTGCCCAACTCCCCACAAGAGCGCATCAAAACGCTTCCCGTGCTGGATATGGTGGCCGCGCACACCAAACTTATGCTGGCATACGGACGCCGCGGGGAGGTGACGTAGTGCTCTGTCACAGGTCAAGGTTTGGGTGGACAAGTCCCCGCTTGCATCCTCGTCGCGATGCTCTGCGTCGCGACGGACGAATGGACGCTC
>CAZZCI010000206.1:1683-4996 GCA_964653015.1 uncultured Rhodothermales bacterium | reverse complement strand
TCGCGGTTGAGACTGCTAATTCGGGTGAAACCCGTACGTTTCAGGGAAGCAGATCTCTAACAGAGACAGCGTTCTCCACCATAGGAAGTGAGACAGGTTCGCCAGCGTTGAAGGTATGCTTTGTGCCGTAGCAGTCGGACTGCGGATTGGTGTAGACCTCCAGGCACGTATCTGGCAGGTTCACGATCCAGTAGGTGGGGATGCCGTGACTGGCGTACAACTGCTGTTTCGTTGATCGGTCAAACGAGAGCGATGCATCGGCGACTTCGACCACCAGGATAGCGGTCGTGGGGTGCGCATCGACAAAATCGCGCGGCTTGCCTTCGATAATTGCGAGGTCGGGCTCGGGTTCGGAATGCGATCCGAGTGCTAAGGGGAGTTGGACGCGAAAGAGAAATGTGCTTGTGTTGTACCGAGAACGAAGGGCTGCATCCGTTAATGTGAGTGCAGTAGCATGACGGCTGTTCTGTGGGCTCATGGTGCAGATCTGTCCATGAATGAGCTCTGTAGAGGTGTCCGGAGATAAGATCGTGGTCTCGGCGAGTTGCTCGTACTGCGTGCGGGTCCACCGCATGGGTTCGGGCATGCCGGAAGAAGTGCGCTGGGAGACGTTACGCTTGGTATCGGAAGCAGAAGCAACGGCAGTAGACATATCCCGGGATCCCCTGAAAAAAGTGTTAGGCAGCGAGATTGTATGGATGTAATATGAACGTGCGATACAGAAGTGCCCACTCTTTGTCGTTAGGTGTGCATCACCTGCTTGATGAAGGCATCTGTATCCTCTAAGCTATTGAGCAGTACGTGCGGTTGATGGGAAGCGAGGTCGTCGCGGGTGGAGTGGCCGGTGCAGACTGCGACCGAGAAGGCGCCAATGCCGCGTCCGCAGCGAATATCGTTCGGGGTATCGCCAATAATAACCACATCGCTACCAATGTACGACCGTCCGGTATGGTCTTTTGCCCGCTTTACCGCTTTACCGGGCAACTCATGTCGCTTGGCATGGTCGCACCCAAACGCGCCGAACGGAAAGTGATGATCGAGTTCTACGGCCTGCAGTTTCCAAAAGGCCATCGATCGGATGTTTCCGGTGAGCAAGGCAAGCTGTACATTGGGGTGCTCGGCCAGCGTGTTGAGCAGGGTGGAGACGCCGGGAAGGCGTTTCACATCATCGGGGGCCACATCGGAGAGCACGGTAGCCTCGTACGCATCCAGCGCTTTTTGGATGGTGCGATCGGAAGGAGCGATCCCGTTAGCCTGCAGGATCTGGCGCATAATGGACAGATCGGTGCGCCCACCAAACGAGATGCCTTCGGTGGTGACTGGTTTCCCAAACGTATCACTCAGCGCCTGCTCAATGCCTCGGCGTCCGGTGCCGTTGGCGTTAAGCAAGGTGCCATCGATATCAAACAAAAGTAGCTTCATAGCATCTAGGAGGCGATGAGGGTATAGAGGCGTCTAGATCCAATATACATGTATTGCGTTCGAAAGCGACTGATCGTGGGAAGCTGTTAAGTCATTGTAACACGGATTACACATCGGAGCTACGCACCATGTGTCCTTTAATGGCAGCAGGGATGATATGGTCGGACACAATGTGCTGCACGTCGCGTCGGTGCGATCGTCCGCCTGCCCCTGTCGGATCAGACGTGATTGCAATGGTAAGCTCCAGGCTGGGCACCACGTACAGGTATTGCCCGCCGAAGCCCCATCCATAGTAGGTGGGATGGCCGTGAATGTCATCGGTAAACCACCCATATCCGTATCCAGCGCCGCTCCAGCGCGATTCAGCGCGGGGCGTCCAGGATGTTTGAATCCACTCATTGGAGACCACTTGCATGCTGTCTACCAGGCCCCTGTTTCGGTACATCTCCCCAAATGCGACAAGCCCGCGCGGCGATACACGCATGTCGTTGCCTCCAAAGTAGATGCCCTGCGGATCGGTAGGCCACTGCGGCAGTCGGATCCCTAAGGGATCAGCCAGATACGATCGGGCAAATGCCCAGGTGCTCTGGTCCGTAGCCTGCGTGATGATGGCCGAAAGCAAATGCGTGTTTCCCGTGCTATAGCGCCGCTCGGTGCCAGGATCCGACTGCAGTGGACGCTGTAGTGCGTTACGAACCCAGTTGTTAGTTGCAACCCACGCGCCATAGTTGCTTCCCGATGTACGTTCCAATCCGGACTTCATGGCCAGCAGGTGGCCTATGGTAATGTCACGCTTTCGTGGGTCATCGTTGCTTGTCAGATACTGCTCAAAGAATGGAGCGATGGGCTGGTCAGGGCCCTCCAGGTACCCCTCGTCGATGGCAATGCCGATAAGGGCCGACAAGATGGTCTTCGACACGGACTTGACGTTCACCGGTGTATCCAGGCTGGGGCCGTTGAAGCGGTGCTCAGCTTCTGCATCACCATGGCGAGCTACGATCAGGCCATGTAGCGCTGAAAGGTCCTCAGCAGCGGCAACGGCGTCTGCCATGTGTGTGCTATCCAGCCCTACGGTGGTGGCGGCGGTCGTGTCGGGATCAGGATCTGCATCGCGGTCTTCGGTGGGCGATTGGCATCCTATGCCGAGCAGGAGGAGCATCCAGATAAGCCCAGAGGCGATATACCGCATGCGAGTCAGTAGGTGGGTAGAGGATCAGGACGTATGACTGTTGTAACACAGAAACGGCTTTTCCGGCGTATGGGATTCAGTGTGCACGGTGCTTTTGATGACACCATACCAAGATGCTGTAACATGTGAGCATTCCCATACCGTTTGGGGCTCTCGTTTTGGGCAGGTTCTGCACTCAATCACGCTTCATAGAGCACGTACGCTGCTTCATGCAACTGCCTGCATCACCATTCGTTGAGAGGGACGTGCATTCGTTTCCTCCGTTGTAGCTGAATCTGTTCCGCCGTTTATGCCCCAGACCGAATCCATCTCCCTGCATGAAACCGCCCGCAAGCGGTATCTCAACTACGCCCTTTCGGTGATTACCAGCCGTGCGCTGCCCGATATCCGAGACGGACTGAAGCCAGTGCAGCGCCGCATCCTGTATGCGATGTTCACCAATCTGAATCTCTACCCCGACGGACGCCATCGCAAAAGCGCGACCATTGTGGGGGAAACGATGGGAAAGTACCACCCCCACGGCGACACCGCTATTTACGACGCAATGGTGCGTATGGCGCAGGACTTTTCGTTGCGGGCGCCGCTGGTGGATGGCCACGGTAACTTTGGCTCGCTCGATGGCGATAATCCAGCAGCCATGCGGTACACCGAGGCCAAGCTGCAGCCACTGGCGATGGAGCTGCTCACCGAGTTGCGCCGCGA
>CAZZCI010000206.1:0-1583 GCA_964653015.1 uncultured Rhodothermales bacterium | reverse complement strand
ACCATCGACATGCGGGGCAGCTACCGCATGAAAGGCAAGACGCGGGCGATCATCGAGTCGGTGCCGTACGGCGTGGATAAGAGCAGCATCGTAGAGTCGATTGCCGACCACATCGCGGACGAAAACGTGCCGCAGCTGTCGAACGTGCGCGACGAATCGACCGACGATGTGCGCATTGTGCTTGAGCTGAAGCGCGGCGCCGATGCCGAAGCTGCGATGGCGTATCTCTTCAAGCACACAAAGCTGCAGCATCGCTTCCACGTCAACATGACGTGTCTGGTGCCGACCGAGCGCGCCGATGTGGGCACGCCCGAGCGGGTCAATCTGAAAACGATCTTGCGCCACTTCCTTGATTTCCGGATGGAGGTGGTGGAGCGGCGCCTTGCGCACGAGCTCGACAAGCTGGAGCAGCGGATTCATCTGCTCGAAGGCTTCGAGGTGATCTTCGACGACCTGGATGCAGCCATCGACCAGATCCGCGCCTCGACCAACAAGAAGGATGCGCAGGAGCGTCTCATGCAGCAGTTTGATCTGGATGCCGAGCAGGCCGATGCCGTGCTCGATACCAAGCTGTACCGCCTCTCGCAAATGGAAATCGATGCCATCCAGACCGAGCTTGCTGCCAAGCGAACCCGTGCTGCCGAGATTCGCGATCTGATGGATGATTCATCCGCCCGCTGGGAGGTCGTTCGCAAAGAACTGCAGGCTATTCGCGACGATTACGCCGACGAGCGTCGCACCAAAATCACCGGTCCCGATGCGGCCATTGAGTACACCGAGGCCGATTACATCATGGAGATGGATGCGTATGTGATTGTGACGCGCGACGGCTGGGTGAAGCGCCAGGGCTCCTACACCGATATCGAGTCGATTCGTGTGCGCGATGGCGATGATGTCGGCTGGGTGCTGGGCGGCTCTACACGGGCCACGGTTGGGTTCTTTACCAACTATGGCACCTGCTACACCATTCGCATCAACGATATTCCAAGCACCACCGGCTACGGCGACCCGGTGCAAAAGCTGTTCTCGTTTGATGATGGCGAGCGCGTTGTGGGCGTTGTGACGTTCGATGAGCGCGCGCTGCCGTCGGGGATTCCCGAGCAGGAAGAGCAGAAAAAGCTGTTCGATGAGAACGGTCAAACCGAGGAGGATCACGAGTGGCATCCGCCGTATGTGGTCGCGCTCTCAAAGAGCGGGCAAGCTACGCGCTTTACCATCGAAGGCTTTACGGATCCGTCCACCCGCAGCGGACGCATGTTTATGCGGCTGGATGAGGGCGATGAAGTGGTGCGTACGCATCTGGTGAAGGGACATGAGCACGCCTGTGTGGCCACCCACAACGGACGCGTGCTTGTGTTTCCTGTGGAGCAGGTGTCGGTCTACAAGGGACCGGCGAAGGGGGTGATTGGCATTCGCGTAGCCGATGACGACCGCGTGATTGGGATGGCGGTATCCGACAAGGCGCGCGAGGGGCTTGTGGTGCAGACCAACAACGGGCGCGAGGAGATTGTGCGCACCACGAAGTACGATGTCACGAACCGGGGCGGCAAAGGCCAACTGGTGATCAAGCGCGGCTACCTGGC
>CAZZCI010000205.1:0-5017 GCA_964653015.1 uncultured Rhodothermales bacterium | reverse complement strand
AATCTCCGGACAGCGCTTTCAAACGCCTCGGGTACCAACGAAGTCTGGATTGCTGCAGGCGTCTACAAGCCAACATCTGGCTCCGATCAAACAATCAGCTTTGAAATTACAGCCAGTCAAAACGGAATTGAAATCTACGGTGGGTTCGATGGCACCGAAACCAGCCGGTCTGAGCGCGATCCGACAACTAACATTACAGTGCTTTCTGGCGACATTAACAACAACGATAACACCGATGAAAACGGCATCACCTGGGACGCCAGTGATATCAATGGTGACAATACACAACACCTGGTCTATTTGGATGGCAGCTCAGGCTCGGGGATTACATCGAGCACTATACTCGATGGGGTGACGATCACGGGAGGGGAAGCAGGGCTCAATACCCAGCCTTCATCCGACGGGGGCGGCGTATTTTGTAACGGACGCACCAACTCTACGTGCAGCCCTACGCTCTCCAACATTACCTTTGCGGGGAACTATGCGTGGGGTAAAGGAGGAGCTCTGTTCAACAATGGCATCGATGGGACGAGCAACCCCACCATTGTTAATGCCGTTTTTACAGGAAACGAAGCCAACAGAGGAGGAGCTATATACAGTGAAGGGCCCGTCGGCGATGCAAGTCCAACGCTCATCAATGCAGTATTCGTAGACAATGAAGCGTGGCGGGGCGGAGCCATGTACAACGACGGAGGCAACGGCACGAGCAGTCCCACGCTCATCAATACAACATTCACCGGAAACATCGGAAGAGGATCAGGAGGAGCGCTCTACAACGAAAGCGCAAGCCCGGAGGTACACAACTCTATTTTTTGGGACAACGGCGATGAGATTAATAACAACAGTTCTACCTCGACAATCAGCTATTCGCTAGTTGAAGGGGGATGCGAAGCTATTTCTGGAACCGACTGTGGCGACGGCACCCTTGATGGTGATCCGCTATTCGCAGACCGTGACAATCCGGCTGGAAGCGATCTCGTTTTTGGCACCCTCAAAGATGGACTGCGCCTGAGTCCATCATCGCCCGCCCTCAATGCCGGTGATAATGAGACTGTTCCATCAAATGTAGAAACTGACTTGCTTGGGGAGGCACGCATCCAAGACGGTACCGTGAGCATGGGGCCGTATGAGCAAGATGCTGGCGATCAGATCACCTCGATTCATCATGTTGCAGCAAACGCCGACGGTAATGAAGAAGGGGACTCATTCGAAAATGCATTTGTTGATCTGCAAGATGCATTGGCCGTAGCCAGTTCGAATGATATCATTCTTGTTGGAGCAGGTACGTATACCCCAGGTCCAGATGCTGATGATGCGTTTAAGCTCGATGGGACCCACGATGGCATACGTATCTACGGTGGATGGAGCGGAGCCGAGTCGTTCGATACCGTAGAGGCCGTTGAGGCGGCCCTCAACACCCGCGATCCTGGCGCTCACCCAGCCGTACTTGACGGGCAAGGTGCCAACTATCACGTACTATATCTCGACGGTGCGACTGAAGGACCTATCACTGATCAGACGATCATCGACGGCTTTACCGTCACCGGAGGGGCCGCTACCGGCAGTGCATCCAACGGACGCGGCGGGGGCATGCTTTGCGAAGGAACGGGCAGCGGCAGTGGATGCAGCCCCTTTCTGGAACGCATAGTATTTACCGAGAACCTAGCGTATGAAGGCGGTGCGCTCTATGCGGACGGCTCAGACGGTGGAGCCAGCAATCCTACACTAATAAACAGCGTATTTGTCAACAATACCGCCGAGACGCCGAATGATGACCCGGCACTGGGCGGCGCGCTTCTATTGAACGGTCGAAACGGCGGCACAAGCAGTCCAACAATCACCAATACAACTATTGCCGGCAATACGGGCGAGTTTGGCGGAGCCGTGTATCACCGTGCTGGAAGTGGAAGCAGTTCAGAGCCGGTATTCACCAACACGATCCTGTATGACAACATCGCCACCGACACGGGCGACCAAGTGCGCAGTTGGGATTCGGGAGCCGCTCCCGTATTCTCGCACACGCTGATCGAAAACGGCCCTGATGGAGTCGCAGCAGAAAACGACGCCGAGGCAATCTACAAAGATGAAGACGGTGATGCGGTAGACTTCGAACAGAGCACAAATCTTGATGCTGCTCCACAGTTTGTGACGGGCGATAATCCCACAGGAGACGATGCTGTTTTCTTCACGAAGCAGGACGGATTGCGCCTCCAGCCCGGCTCGCCTGCACTCAACGCGGGCTCCAACGAGGCGGTGGATGGTATTATGCTAGATCTACTGGGCGAAGATCGTATTCAAGATGGCACCGTAAGCCTGGGTGCCTATGAACGGCCCCAAAGTACGTACGACGGTCCCATCTACCATGTGAAGGCTGATGCCATGGGGATTGAGGATGGTTCATCGTTCGATGATGCCTTCACAGATCTACAGGATGCTCTTGCCGTAGCGACCGGAGATGATGTGATCGTCATTGCTGCTGGCGTTTACCGGCCCGTAACACCAGCAAACGTCAACAATGTTACCGATGAAGAGCGAAGCACCCCCTTTACGCTCACGGGGGCTCACGACGGGCTGCATATATACGGCGGTTGGACAGGCACCGAATCCTTCAGTAGTGTTAGCGACGTTGAGGATCAACTCAACACCCGAAACCTCGACCTCACCGATCCCACGACGGGATCGATCCTTTCAGGAGACATTGATCTTAACGACGCCCCCTTCGTCGCTACGCAAGCAACATCCCACCTTCAGGGAGATAACAGCTACACAGTGCTGATGCTTGATGGACGTCCTAATGGAGACATCACTGCGGATACGGTGATTGATGGCGTGGCTCTTACCGCCGGCCAAGCCAACGGCGAAGATGATTTAACTCGGGGCGGCGGCGGACTCATTTGTTACGGATCCGAGGAAGGGGCATGTAGTCCGACCCTTCGCAATATCGTGGCTTTTGGCAATCATGCCGATAGCCGGGGCGGCGGCATTGTTACCAGAACCGACGGTGATAACGCTTTTGCTGCCCCCACACTCACAAACGCTGCCTTCATCGGAAACACGGCGACGCATGGAACCGGGGCCGCTGTCCTTGTTGACGGCGGCGACGCCTCGCCTGTAGCCCGCAATGTGTTTTCAGGAGGTAATGTTGGGTTCGATACCTTTTTCATCCGCACCGAAGAAGAGAGCACAGGCACTTTTACGCTGGCTCATGTGACCGTTGCCGAAAATGAACTGGAGTTCAGCTCGCTCTCCGTCTCAGGATTCGAGGGTACAGCCACGATGAACGTGATCAACTCCATCCTCTGGAATAATAAAGGAGACGAGGCAGACGAAGACGTTTATAAAGAGGTCCGCACGTTTGGGAGCCATTCCACCGTGTTCATTGGGCACACCATCGTGGACGGAGGACCGGAGAATAGCACCTTCGAGAGTGAAGGAGCAATACTCGACGTCGATCCACAGTTTGTGGATCCGCTTGATGGTGACCTGCGCCTGAGCAGCACCTCACCTGCCATTGCACGCGGCAGCCGTTCCCCATTTGCAGATGACGGCGTCGCAGTAGACCTCCCCGCCGATGCGTTAGGGAACAACCGTTTATTTGGGCTTGCCCCCGACCTGGGCGCCCACGAGTATACCGAGATTGCTACGACCGAATCCAGCATTACGGATGCCATCGATCTGGCAGGGTATATAGATCCAGTAGGCTTTGAAGGACTCGTGCTGCTTCGGAACGCAACCAGTGGCGATTTGTCTTTCAACCGAAACGAAACCACACCCGAAAGTCCCGATCTACCCGGCAGCGTTGCTCCCTTCACCTGGACGATCGACACTGACTTGACGGGCGAGGACCCAACCTACGACCTTGCACTGGATGCCAGTGATATTCCGGGTATTGATGACTTTGACGCGCTGCGTCTTTATAAATCCGAAGACGATGGTGCTACGTGGAATGAGGTCACTGACCTGGGGGGCACACTGGTTTTAAATGAAGACGAAAACTGGGTTGCGGTGCAGGATCTGACTGGCTTTAGCCAGTTTGCCATCGCCAGCGATGAAGCCGATAATCCGCTTCCCGTAGAGCTCTCCCGATTTGAAGCCCAACGGGCCGATAGTGATCTCGTGAAGTTACAGTGGGAAACCCTCTCCGAAACCAACAACGCCGGGTTTGAAGTGCAACGCCGCGAGGCTTCCGTAGAGACGTCCCGCCGGGATGTCTCTACCGGGGAATCATGGCAAACGATCGCCACCGTAGACGGGGCTGGCACCACCGACGAGCCGCAATCCTACCGGTTCGACGACACGGATCTGCCCTATGCGGCGGACAGCCTCACGTACCGCCTCCGCCAGATCGATACCGACGGCACCGAATCGTTCAGCGACGAGGTCGTCGTTGAGCGACAGCCCACCGAGGCGGAGTTGTTGCCCACGTATCCGAACCCAACATCCAGTCAAGCCACGGTGCGGTTTGCAGTGCCCGAGCATCAGCATGTGCGCATCCACCTGTATGACATGCTGGGTCGCCGCGTACAAACGGTAACCGACCAGGAACTAGAAGGGCGCCACAAGCAGGGTATCGACGTAAGTCGGATGGCGAGTGGCACGTACTTCCTGCGGATGGAAACTGACAACGGCTCGGTCGACACCCAGCGCATTACAGTCGTACGGTAGCCCGGGACTCGAAATGCAGCATTGACCGAATCATCGAGGTTGTGGCTCGTCGGATCCATCGATGCGTTGCTTCCTTGCGGACTGACAAAATCAATCTCGAAGCCGGCGTTGGTCAGTACATGATACGGGTGAACGATCTCCCAGAGAAAGTAGACTGTTTTATTGCCCGTATCGCCCAGTTCACTATGGCTGGTCAGAATAAATGTAATCTGGTTGGTAGCCTTGGTTATGCAGAGAGCTGGGAATGAGTGCGTGTGCGGGGCAACATACTGAACCAGACAACCATTGGCAGAAGCACGCCCTTCAGTCAACCATCTTGCATCTGTGCAGGGGAGCTGAGGGCTACGCCGCA
>CAZZCI010000204.1:0-5018 GCA_964653015.1 uncultured Rhodothermales bacterium | reverse complement strand
TCGAGCGCCTGCTCCACCAGGTCGTGCCGTTCGCCCGATGGGGTGTTCAGGTAGAGGAGGGGCAACTCCACGTTTTCGTAGACCGTCAGCTCGTCGATCAGGTTGAAGCTCTGAAAGACAAAGCCAATGGCGCCTTTGCGGCGCCGGGCACGGTTGCGCTCGGAAAGACCGGTCACATCCTTCCCATCAAATTGATAGGTGCCTTCGGTGGGGGTGTCGAGCAGGCCCAGCAGGTTGAGCAGCGTAGACTTTCCGCAGCCCGAGGGGCCCATCACGGAAACGAACTCGCCGTGGTCGATGGACAAATCCACGCCCGCAAGTGCAATGGTTTCAACTTCGTCGGTACGGTAGGCTTTCTGGAGGTTTTCGGTCTGGATCATGAGTTTAGAGCGTTTTTAGAGGTCATTGCGTGTTAGTGCGTTACAGGGAAGCAAAGTGTTATTCCTGCCGGATCGCCTGTGTCGGATCCATCCAGGCGGCGCGGAGCGTGTGGTATGAAGCGGTGGCAAGCGCCACGAGCAGCGCCACGACACCAGCCCCCACGAACATCCACCAGGTCAGGTCGATGCGGTACGCAAAGTGCTCCAGCCAGCGACTCATGGCTATGTAGGCCAACGGGATAGCCAGCAGCGCACCCAGTGCGACAAGCAGCACGATGTCTTTCGAGAGATGCGCCACGAGCGAGGGGGCTGAAGCTCCGAGCACTTTGCGAATGCCAATCTCCGGTCGGCGCTTGGCGACTTCCAGTGCGGCAATGCCAAAAACCCCGAAGCAAGCGATCAGAAGCACAAGCAGGGCCGCATATCCAATTAGGGTGCTCCACCGCGCCTCCGTTTCGTACTGTTCGGCGACCCGGTCCTGAAGAAATGTATAGTCAAGTGGCTGGTCGGGGAAAACATCTGCCCACGCTGCACTCAAGGCCGCAAGTCCCTCCTGCGTTTGGGTGGGATCTAGCTGGGCGGTGTAGCTCTGCACGCCAAAGGGGATCTCTTCGTGCGGGATGAGGATCAGTGGGGGGATCTCTTCATCCAATCCCGTGACGTGAAAGTCGGCCACCACTCCAAGAATCGGCATTTCGCCAAGGGGGGCCGTCATCGGATTGGCATCATGCACTGTCAGGGTTTCTCCGACGGGAGACGCAAGACCCAACTCACGAACGAGCCGTTCATTCACCAGCAGGCCGCGCGACGCCCCATCTTCGTGAAACGACTGGCCTTCCACGACATCCAGTCCAAGCACGGTGGCATAGTTTGGGGTCACCTGGTTGTAGTAACCGGAGATGATATCGTCATCACGACGTTCAAGCTCGACCCGATTGCCCGGTGTGCCAAAGGTTACCCACGACCCTGCTACGGAGCCAATCGCCGGGTGACGCTCGGCTTCCGTTCGAAAGGCATCAAAGCGGGGGGCGCCAAGGTCAGTCTCTACCGGCATGGTTACGAGCGGTGCATCGGTATAGCCCAGATCGGCGTTCATCATGTGCTGTAGCTGCTGCGACATGATAAAAGCACAGGCTACGAATCCGACCGATACGGCAAACTGCCCAACAATCAGCCCGCGTGAAAAGGCACTGCGTGTGCGCACCTGATGCGTTCCCCGGAGTACATCGGCAGCTTCCATTCGAGCGAGCCTCCAGGCGGGGTATCCGCCAGCCAGTAGTCCCACTCCCAATACGAGGGCGAGCACACCAACCCAAAAGAGCGGATACTCGTCTATACTAAACTCGATTGGGATGTCGATAAGGTGGGCCACCATGGGCCGAAACAGATATGCGGCTCCGAGTCCCACCACAAGGGCCAGCAGACAGATCAACACGGCCTCCCACCAGAACTGCTGTCCGAGCTGCATGTGCGTGGCACCAAGGGCTTTGCGCACGCCCACCTCACGGGATCGGCGCGCGGACTGGCCAAGGGTAAGGGTGACAAAGTTGATGGCTGCGATCAGCAAAATGAGAATGGCAATCGCGCCCAGGATATACATGATCTGGGGATCATTCGTGGAGGCCAGACTGCCCGAAATGTCTGGCGAGTGACGCACCTCTGTGAGCGGCTGAGCCCACAGCGTGCGCGATTCCGTGTCCTCAACGTGATCTTCCGCAATTCGACGAAGCGATTCGGTTAACGACTCGGCATCGTGGCCTGCTTCCAACCGGGCGAAGGTATGGGCCAATCCCATTTGCCACGTCCCCATGATTTGGCCTGCAAAGCCCTCAGGCATAGTGAGTTGCACCTGCTCCATGGAAGCCAGCATGACAAACGGTACACTTGTCGTAGCAGGCGGATCTTCCACGACGGCGTCGACCGTCATCTCGCGAGTCCCCTGTTCGAATCCCATCGTAAGCGTCTGCCCCAGCGCCTCGGAATCCCTAAACAGCCGCTCGGCTTCGGATTCGGTAAGCACCAGACGGTCGGGCGCTTGGAGGGCAGCCCTCGGGTCACCGGCGATGGTTGGCGCGGTAAACACGTCGAAGAAAGCAGGATCGGCAAAGAGCACGCGCTGCTCTTCGGTGCGGGTTTCATGGGTGAACTCCATCGATCTTCGCATCAACCGAACGACTGAAGTCACTTCAGGCACGGTCGTCTCGACCACGGGGCCGAGCGGCGGTGGCACCAGCGAGCTCTGTTCGACCGAGCCATCGCCCCGCACGGTTTCCTGATTGATGCGCACGATCTGGTCGACATCGTCATGGAATCGGTCGTACGCCCACTCATGCTGCACCACGAGCAGCAGCCACAGGCAACACGCCATGCCGACGGCCAGTCCCGTGATGTTGATGATAGACGCTGTTTTCTGACGCCACAGCGTCCGCCAGGCGACTTTCAGGTAGTTGAAAAGCATTTATGACCGCAGGGAGCAGTGATTAGCAGAAAAACTAAAGCGTGTGTGGTGATTGTCTGTCGTTCGTTGTGGATTGTTAGTTGTTAAACTGCTTTTGTATTTTAGACCTTTGCCGATGGGTATCTTCCAATTCAATTGTTGTCGAGGCCATGGCGCGAACGAATTTCGAGAAACTGGAGGTGTATCAACTTTCGGAAACCATTGCGGATGAGGTGTGGGGCCTCGTGCACCAATGGCCGCGCTTTGCTCGGTCAACGATTGGACAACAGCTCGTTCGCTCGGCGGACAGTATCGGGGCCAATATCGCTGAAGGCGTAGGACGCGGGACAACCGGTGACAACAAGCGATTTGTGCGCATCGCCCGTGGATCGCTGTACGAAACCAAGCACTGGCTCCGCCGTGCCTACCGCCGCGATCTGATTCCACAGGAACAGGTCGATTCTCTCCGTCCCCTCGTTGCAGAGCTCGCTCCTCGCTTAAATGCATATCTCAATTCAATTGGACGGTTTGAGTAAAAACAGCGCGTGCGATCGACCACGAACAACAAACGACGAACAACTTACCGCAGCACCAGCCGATCGGCCTCTCCAAACGTACCATACCCGGAGGTAATGACGCGGTCGCCGGGGGCCAGGCCGTTGAGAACCTCAAAGTGGTTCGGGTTCTGGCGTCCGAGCTGGATGGGCTGTCGCACGGCGGTATCGTCATCGGTAAGCACATAGGCCCAGCGCCCGCCCGTGTCCTGGTAGAACCCACCGCGGGCCAGCAGTGTGGCTTCTTCGGACTGCCCCAGTTCCAGCTGCACGCGCACCGATTGCCCGCGGCGCAATTGCTCAGGCGGATCGTCGCCAAACGCCAGGTCGATCTCAAAGCGTCCGTCGCGCACCTCAGGATACACCCGCGCCACCTCCAGCTCATGCGCGCCCCCCGACAGCCCACGAGCCGTCGCCGCCTGTCCCGGCACCACCCGGGCGATGTAAAACTCGTCGATCTGCGCCCGTAGCCGGAAGCCGTCTGTGGCATCTACCTGTCCGAAGCGCGTACCGGCGGACTGGATGGCGCCGACATCCGCATCCAGCGCCGTCAGTTGCCCACTGATGGGGGCGCGAATCGTGAGGTTCGAAAGCGCCTCTTGCAACACCTGGAAGTTCTGCCGGATGCTGGCCACCGACTGCTCCATCTGCTCGATGCGTGTGCGTTGTGCCAGTGAATCTTGCACAAACGCATCCCGCGTCAATTCGCGGCGACGCTGTTGGTAGGCCAACTCCTCTTTCGTGTCCATAAACTCCTGTTCAGCAATCAGATCGCGCTCATGCAGGCGTTCATTGCGCGTATGCTCGCGTTCCAATCGAGCAATCTCAAAGTCCATCTGCGCAATCTGCTGGCGGAGGCTGAGGCGGTTTTGCTCCATCTGAAAGCGGAGCTCCTCCATCCGGCTCTGCTGCTCCCCCAACTGCGCCTCGCTGTTTAGCAGCCGTAAGCGCAAGTCGTTGTTCGACAGGCGAAGCAACGGCTCGCCCTCCTCCACCGCAGCCCCCTCCTCTACGTAAATCTCCTCCACACGCCCGCCCTCCATCGCATCGATATACACCGTACGCTCCGGCACCACATTCGCGGTGATGCTGATAAACTCTTGAAATGGCGCCTCTTCAACGGCAGAAATCGTTACGCGATCGCGGTCCACAGTCAGCGTCTGCCCGTCGGTCCAGGCCGTCCACGCCGCGTATCCGACCAACCCAACCAGCGCCAGCAGCCCGAGCGCCCACGCCACGCGGCGCGGCGTGATCCAGCGCTTTTCGATCTTGCGATCCACGCCCTCGCCCCGGCTCTGCGGCGCAAACGGCGACGGCGCATCGGATCCGTTTGTCGTGGTGGAGGAAGACGATGCATCAGTGGCCATGAACGAGCCGCATTACAGGTGCAGAGGGATACGAAGGCAGGTGGTAAACACCACCGGTCAGCAGCATTGCAATGGATGTACCATAGCCCGCCACCTCCCTTCTGCCGTGCAAATCATCGTTCTCCCGGGATGCACCGTGCGATTCCGCACAGTCTGATGTGCGAACCCGCACATCTGCTGCGCCCCCATTGCGCTCCACGCCCGCGAGGGGCCCACGCGAATCCTCGGAATGCTTTTGGTGCGTATGATGTGTACCCTAACACCATGCGCCCGCACATCC
>CAZZCI010000203.1:0-5052 GCA_964653015.1 uncultured Rhodothermales bacterium | reverse complement strand
GCTACGTTTTCCGCGATGCGTGCGGCAGGGTCGGGCTGCACCGCTGCATCGAACTGTGATCCGGTGAGGCGTTCATACAGGTCGATATACCGGCAGGCAATGTCAACCCGAAAGTCGTTGGGCAGGTCGGGCATGGTGTCGCCCGCACGTCCTTGAAAGCCCTGATCCATCAGCCACTCGCGCACAAACTCTTTCGAGAGCTGCACCTGCGATTCGCCATTGCGGAGGCGTTTTTCATAGCCCTCGTCTTCGTAATAGCGCGAGCTATCGGGCGTGTGCACCTCGTCAATGAGACAAAGCGAGCCATCAGAACGTCGGCCAAATTCGTACTTGGTATCGACAAGACGGAGTCCGCGTTTGGCAGCAATGGTAGTGCCCCGCTCAAACAGAGCGAGCGACGCCTGGCGGAGCATTTCAAACGACTCTTGATCTACAATGCCACGGGCAATCGCCTCCTGCGGTGCAATGTCTTCATCGTGTCCGGTTTTGGCTTTGGTCGCCGGTGTTACAATGGGTTCAGGAAGGCGCTCCCCTTCGTGCAGTCCATCAGGAAGTTCAGTTCCACACAGTGTGCGCTGGCCTTGCTTGTAGACGCGAGCGGCATGTCCGGCAAGGTAGCCTCGCACCACCATTTCGAGGGGAATAGGGGTGCACGCGGTAGCTACCGTCACATTGGGGTCGGGCACCCCCTGTACGTGATTGGGAAACACATCGGCAGTAGCGTCAAAGAAAAACGCCGCCAACTGGTTCAAGACCTGTCCTTTAAACGGAATAGGTTGCGGAAGGACGTGGTCAAAGGCCGAAATACGATCGGTTGTGACCAAGAGAAGGGTGTCGTCCGACAGCTGATACGTGTCGCGGACTTTTCCTTCGTAGCGGGTGCCCCATTCGGCAAAGTCGGTGCGGGTGAGGCAATGAGGGAGTTGATCGGCAATGGTAGAGCGATCCATTAGGCGGTTGAGCGAATGTAGTTGCTGGATTTGCGAACGTGGAGTTCAGGCTGTACGCGCTCACTGATGAACGGGAATTCTTCGCCTTTCAGACGACGAAGGAGCGCCTCCGCTGCGTCTTCGCCAACTTGGTGCATGTTTTGTGCCACACTGGAGAGTCCAATGAAGCGGCTGATTTTGATGTCGTCGTAGCCGACAAGTGCAAAATCGTCGGGAACCGAGTGCTCCGATTCGCGGATGGCCTGCCACGCCCCCACAGCTTGTACATCGCTGCTGGCAAACACAGCAGTAATGTCGGGCTGATTCTTCAGAAGCTTCTGCATCGCCTCGTAGCCCGACTCTTCGCTAAAACCGTCATGCTTTGAGGTGTGTCCCCAGGCAATCAGATCCTCATCGAACGGAATGCCTTCGCGCTCCAGCACGTTTTTATATCCCTGCACCCGGGCATTGCGCACGTAGTTGTCGTGCGGGGTTGTCACTACGCCAATGCGTTTGTGCCCCTTCTCAACCAGGTGTTCAATCGCAAGCTCTACGCCGAGCGCCTCTTCCCAGTAGAAGGAATCCATATCCTTCCATTGGCTTCCAATAAGAACAACGGGAGCCCCAAGCGTCTTCAGTTCGAGCGCCATTTTCTCATCGACACGCAGGCCAGCCAGGAGCAGACCGTCCATGGCTCCGCGCGCCAGAAAGTTGCGCAGCGTCACCCGCGGATCCGACCAGGCCAGATCACACAGTAGCAAGTCGAATTCGCCAATGTCTAAGCGACTGCGTACCCCTTTAAGGAGTTCGTTGTGGAACGGAGTAGTAAACGTGGGCACAGCTACCGCAATGGTGCTGGTGCCTTGCTGCGCAAGCGCTTTCGCGGTGCGGTTCGGGCGAAACTTCAGTTCATCAATCGCCCGCAGAACACGCTCACGAGTGGCGTCAGACACGTCTCGCGAGTTGTTTAGCACACGCGATACGGTGGAGATGGCGACGCCCGCTTTTGCGGCTACGTCGTAAATAGTGGTTTTTTCGGAGTCAGCAGAAGAAGCCATGAGCGTAGAAACACATCACCATAGAAAAAATCCGGACATCATTCAGGGCACACATACGACACAACATACGACGGGCTTGCCCTTTGTGCAATCGGGGTTCGTAACTAACAACCGGGCATTCCGTTTCGAAAGCTTTCGTTTCGTAATGAGGTCGTGGTCTGCCAGGTCATTTCAATCCGTTCAGGGGGAGGCAACGGGAGTTTCTTGGTGCGCGGCAAATGTCGCAAAGAAGCGCGGAGAAGCGTGCTCGACCGGGGTGTTTCGCACCGTGTGAAGCGTGTCGGCCATGCGGCGCTTGCTAGCCTGGATGGCCTCGGTGAGCGGCACCTCCTCATGAAGCCGCTGTAGCAAGTCGATTAGATACGCACTGGAGCGGCCTCGTATAGCGGCCTCGGTTGATACGAATGGAGCCTCAAACAGCGCCATTTCACCGTCGTGCCAGAGCAGGTCGAGCGCAAAGTTTGGAGGTTCTCCTTCTCGCTCAAAGAAGTGCGTCGGCAGGCGTCCACACCGCAGGAGTACAGCCTGGGCGCCCTGTTGGCTGATACGCTGCACGGCAACTTGTGCATCGTCGAGCGTAGGAATTTCCATGCCAGCAAGCAACTCGGCGTCGCGCAGGCGTACGGTGACCACATCCACACGGGGCATACGGTCAGTAAGGGCCTGCACGGTGGACTGCTCCGCTACATCTTCACCGCTGTTGCCACTTAGCGTGATATCCAGAATAATCGGACCGCTAAACGAATCGGCGTCAAGCAGTTGGTCAACGGCGCCCACTGATGGGGTGGAGCCAACAATGCCAATCTTGGCCGCATTCGGCACGACCGATTCCGGAGTATCCGATGAAAGCAGATGCTCGATTTGGGCATGTACACTGTCGGAGGGCACGTTCAGCACATCGGTCACCACGTTGTGGCTGGCTACAATGTGAGCTGTGCACACGGGAAGCGGCGTGCCTCCCACGGCCTGCGTGGCTCGAATGTCTGCATTAAGACCGCGTGCGGTACCGGTGTATAATGCGTTCAGAAGAAGCGGAGTGAAAGGGGGCGACGAATCAGGCGACTCGGGAATAGGTTCCACAGCGTAACAAGGGAAAGCCAGGAAAAACAAACCATCAGTGCGTTACAACATAGTTGGCCCACGCTGCCTCAACGCACGTAACATCCAAGGGCACAGGCGGGTAGCTATGATGTACTATTCATAGTCATGCCCCGCATCTTTGATTCGCGGGGTCCGTTGCCTGATTGCCCCTGACGCAAACTGCACTGAACATCAATATGGACGCTGCCTCGGTCGAGCGCCTCACCACGGCTCGTATTCCCACCGTGGATGGGACGTTCTCGCTCATGCTTTATGCTAATGATTATGACGATAAAGACCACTTAGCCGTGGTATATGGCGATGTGGATGAGCAAGACGATGTCCTCGTTCGCATTCACTCGGAGTGCTTTACCGGCGATGTGCTGGGCTCGCTTCGTTGCGATTGCGGTGAGCAACTTAACACAGCCATGCGGCTGATCGCAGAAGAGGGGCAGGGCGTCATTCTTTATCTGCGACAAGAAGGTCGCGGAATCGGGTTGCACGAAAAGCTCAAAGCGTATAACCTGCAAGATAAGGGATATGACACGGTGGAGGCCAACTTGATGCTGGGCCACGGCCCCGATGAGCGCGACTACACCGTGGGGGCACGCATGCTCGACGATCTGGGCATCCAATCGGTGCGGCTTATTACAAACAACCCGGCCAAAATTGAAAGCCTACGTGAGGAAGACATCACCGTATCTGCTCGGGTGGGTATTGAGCCCCACTTAAATCAACACAACTCATCGTATCTGCATACAAAGGTAAAGCGGATGCGCCACATGCTGAGCATCGACACGGCTCCGGTAGGAGGCGATGGCTACGCAAATCCACATAGTAGCGATTTGCACGGGCTACGCCAGCGGGCTCGGCAGTACGCCGAAGCCCATGACCGCGCTTTCATCACGCTCAGCTACGCACAAAGCCTGGATGGGTCGATTGCTGGAGCCGCTCGCGAACCAAGGCGCATCAGCGATACCGCCTCAATGGATCTAACCCATCAAGTCCGGGCCGTTCACGACGGTATTCTCGTTGGCATTGGCACGGTGCTGGCCGATGATCCGCGACTGACCGTGCGCCGCGTTCAGGGAGACAACCCGCGTCCTATCATTTTGGATACGGATCTGCGGTGCCCCCGCGACGCGCAATTACTTACTTCGGGAACGAATCCTCTTATCTATACCGTGTCGGATGACACAAAGCGCATCGCCTCGCTCGAAACAGCGGGAGCCACCGTGCGGCAAATTCCTACGGGGCCGGGCGGCGTTTCAATTGAAGCCGTGCGCCGCGATGCGTATCAGCAGGGCATCTCCTCTATCATGGTCGAAGGCGGAGCCACGGTCATCCGATACATGCTTCAAGAACAGCAAGTGCAAAAGCTGATCGTTACGCTTGCACCAATGTATATTGCTGGAATCGGGCCATTTGGGCCGTCTACCAATGCATCCCCGTCGCAGGCGCTGCATCAGTCGTTAGATGCAGCCGAACTGACGAACGTTACGTATCAGTGGGCAGGCGAAGATATTGTGCTGTTTGCAGATCCGGTGTGGACTCATGCATAGAACCGTTCTTCTGTTCAACGGCGATGGCACAACGACACTCACTGAAGAGCCACTTCCAGCCCTTTCACCGGATGAAGTAATCATCGAGACCATCGCTACGCTCGTAAGTGCTGGCACAGAGCGGCTTGTGTTGAATGGCAATGTTGATGACTCGCTTGCCGACACCACCGCCGAAGGGGCCGGCTTCACCTATCCGCGCTCGTATGGGTACTGCTGTGTGGGACGCGTCGTGCAGATGGGGGGCGATGTGTCTGGCGGTTTGAGCGGACAACGCGTGTTCGGGTTTCTTCCGCATGCCACCCACCACGTAACAAATCCCGAAGCGCTCTACGTGCTGCCGGATACATTGG
Source organism: uncultured Rhodothermales bacterium (assembly GCA_964653015.1). Lineage (GTDB taxonomy): Bacteria > Bacteroidota > Rhodothermia > Rhodothermales > Salinibacteraceae > Longimonas. The sequence continues at coordinate 73 of CAZZCI010000203.1, read as the reverse complement.
ATGTGTACGATGCTACGTTCATTCCGAATGTGGAAACGGCGCTGAGCATCGTGTGGGATGCACAGGTCGGCCC
>CAZZCI010000202.1:0-5077 GCA_964653015.1 uncultured Rhodothermales bacterium | reverse complement strand
TCACACCGTCTCTTCTGCACAAGTGGTCAAACGGCTGGAAGGTGGACGCCAGCTATCATGCGGCGCGCTACCAGACCGACAGCAAAGTGCAGCGCGCCACCGATGGCGTCGTTACCGATCAGAGCGCATTTCAGCAATTCTATGGCAAAGCCGAAACAGAACTGACGGCCCCGCTCGGTTCAAATCACCTGCTTACCGTAGGAGGCGGACACATTCGCGAATCGCTGCTGGGCGATCGCTACGAAGATGGACGACAATCCGATCAGGGATTTGCTTTTGTACAACATGAATGGGCTATAGCCTCGTGGGCCGATGTAAACACGAGTGCTCGATTTGATGCGCACAGTGCGTACACCCCTCAACTATCGCCACGTGCCGGGGTGGTCGTGCGACCCGTGGAGGGGGTACGTCTGCGCGCATCGGTAGGTCGTGGATTTAAGGCACCGGCATTTCGACAACTCTATTTGAACTTTACCAATCCGGTCGTAGGATACTCCGTGCTTGGAGCGGAGGAAGCGGCGCAGCGCTTGCAGGAGTTGCAACAAGAAGGGGTTATCGCTCGGGTGCAGCGCGACCCAGGTGAAATGGGAAGCATTGATGCGGAATCATCCTGGGCCTACAACATCGGAGGGCGCGTTACTCCCATCGATGGGGTGCGCTGGAGCGTAAATCTGTTCCGTAACGACGTGAGTGATCTCATCGATACGGTGCCTATCGCCACGCGCACCAATGGGCAAAGCGTATTCTCGTACATCAACCGCAATCGGATCCGTACGCAAGGCGTCGAAACGGATGTGCAGGTCGATCCGCTCTCACAGCTCACGGTAGCAGTGGGCTATCAATTCCTTGATGCCGTAGACCGTGACGTGCTTGATGGCATTGACGAGGGCCGTTTTTTCGTCGGGTCGACGGTCGCGAGGAACGCGTTACCCGCAGCGATTATGGAGGCCTTCTAAACCGTTCGCGTCACTCGGGCACCGCCCAACTTACCTACACCCATGCGGATGTCAGCCTCTCCGGCGACATCTGCAGAACCAGCGCGCTCATCGCGGGCGTCCTCGGTTGATACCATGGGTATGGCTGCAAGCCGAACCCGCAAGCAAGCACTTACGCTTGGTACGCTGTTCGTGCTGCTCGTCGGATCCTGTCTGGCCGCCATCAGTCAGGGCGCAGTGCCCATTCCGGTTGAGCACGTGCTGGCTATTTTTGCGGATCGGGCAGGGCTCTCACCCATGCTTGAGATCCCTCAACAACATGAGGTGATCGTGTGGAATATCCGGCTGCCTCGGGTGGTGCTGGGGGCACTCGTGGGTGCCAGCTTGGCTGTGAGCGGAGCCGCGATGCAAGGGCTCTTTCGCAATCCGCTGGCCGCGCCGGGGCTTATCGGGGTGTCGAGTGGAGCTGCCCTGGCTGCCGTCATCACGCTGGTTCTGGGAACGACGGTGTTGGCTTCGATTGTAGGCTGGCTTGGAACGTTTGCTGTACCCGTCGCCGCGTTCGTGGGAGGCGTCGTTACCACGGTGGTCGTGTATCGCCTGGCTACCCGAAACGGACGCACCTCGGTGGCCACCATGCTGTTGGCCGGCATCGCCATCAATGCGCTGGCAGGGGCGGGCACCGGACTGATGATCTTTCTGGCCGATGACGACCAACTCCGCGACGTGACGTTCTGGACGCTTGGTAGTCTTGGAAGGGCCACCTGGACAAATCTGGCGGGGGCGGCTCCGTTTATGCTGCTGGCGCTGTGCATTGCGCCGTTTCTGATGAGCTCCCTCAACGCGATGCTTTTGGGAGAGGCTGAAGCACGACATCTTGGGGTCGCGGTTGAGCGGGTTAAGCAAGCCGTTATCGGACTCGCAGCGCTGGGTGTTGGGGCGGCGGTGGCTGTTACCGGCGTTATTGGATTTGTGGGCCTGGTGGGGCCTCATTTACTGCGCCTGGCAGTCGGTCCCGATCATCGCCTGATCATTTCAGGGGCAGCGCTACTCGGGGGCGCGTTGCTTGTAAAGCCGATCTGTTCGCCCGCCTCATTGTTGCCCCTGCAGAGTTGCCCCTGGGCATTGTCACTGCCCTCGTAGGAGCACCTTTCTTTCTCTGGCTGCTGCTGCGCCGACGTAGTCGTGCTATGCTATCTATCTGATTGTCCGCTGCTATGATCAACCTACACAACATTGACGTTCACATCGACGGGATCCAACTGCTTCATAACGTAAGCACGCGTGTTGAACCGGGGACGATAACCGCCATTGTGGGCCCGAATGGAGCCGGAAAGTCGACTCTGCTTCGGGTGGCAAGTGGCGATTTGGGGCCGACCAACGGACAGGTCGTTATGGAGGATCGGTTGTTGGCTTCGTGGTCGGTTCAAGCCCAGGCGAAGCGGCGAGCGGTGTTGCCGCAGCAGTCTACACTGGGGTTTCCCTTTTCGGTGCTGGATGTGGTGCTGATGGGACGGATGCCCCATGCACGGGCGCAGTCCGACGATTGGCAGATTGCCCAGGCCGCTCTGCAAGCCACTGCGGTGTCGCATCTGGCTGAGCGGTCGTATCCCACGCTCTCGGGGGGCGAGCAGCAGCGGGTTCAGATGGCACGCGTACTGGCGCAGATCTGGGAGCCCCCCGATGAAGGGGCCCGCTACTTGCTGCTGGACGAGTCTACCGCCAGCCTTGACCTCCATCATCAGCACGGACTGTTGCGGCTCGCGCGGCAGCGTGCCAATGAACACATCGGCGTGCTGGTTGTGCTGCACGATCTGAACCTGGCCGCCCAATATGCCGATCGTATCGTAGTGCTTACGGATGGCCAACTGCTCGCGGAGGGTACCCCCACGGAGGTGCTCACCCCCGACTGCATCCAGCAGGCCTTTTCGCTTCCCGTACTTGTAACCGACAACCCATGCGTATCGTGTCCGCTCGTCGTTCCAACCGAGCCCCCCACCAGTCAAGCATCCGACCTTGTTGCGATGCCCGCTAACGGGGCTATGTCATGACCGATGCGGCCGCCCTGTGCGTCCCATCACGAATCGTTTTTCTGTGAGCTGATTCCTTTTGTAATATGCCAACCTACGCATCTCCCCAGGCGCTTAAAGACGACTGGGCCGACTACCAAGACAAGCATCCGAATGTACGCATTCGCAACGCTGCCGACGCGCTGGGCGTGAGCGAGGCCGAACTGCTGGCCACCGGCTGTGGCGCCCACGTTACGCGTTTGCAAGATAGCTGGAAAGACCTGCTCAAAGAGCTACATGCACTGGGACCGGTGATGGCGCTGACGCGCAATGACGCAGCCGTCCACGAAAAGACCGGGCGCTATGAAGAGGTGTCGTTCTCGAAAACCCATAACATGGGGCTGGCCTTGGCCGATGAGATCGACCTGCGTTTGTTCATGGATCATTGGGCACTCGGATTCGCCGTTGAAACGCCCTGGAACGGCGGTCGTGGCGGCCTCCGACGCAGCTTCCAGTTCTTTGATGCTTCAGGCACGGCCGTGCACAAGGTGTTCCTAACCCGCAAGAGCGATCTCGACGTGTATGCTGGGCTGGTGGAGAAATACCGGAGTGACGATCAGTCGATTGATCAGCCGGTTACGCCATACGAACCCGACGACGTGCCTACGCCGCTTGATTCTATCGACGTTGAGGGGTTTCTGGCGGAATGGCGTGCACTTGAGGATACGCACGACTTCTTTCCCCTGCTGCGCTCCTATGATGTGTCGCGTACGCAAGCGATGCAGATCGGAGAGGGTGAGTTTACGCACCGCGTGTCTCCAAGCAGTGCGCGCCAGACGCTGCAGCGCGCCGCCGACCGCGATGCACCGATCATGGTGTTTGTAGGAAACCGCGGATGCCTGCAGATCCATACCGGGCCGGTGAACACGCTCAAGGCCACGCCCCCGTGGTACAATGTGCTTGACCCGGGCTTTCAGTTGCACCTGAACGAAGAAGAGATCGCAGCGGCCTGGGTCGTGAAAAAGCCCACGCGTGATGGCACCGTAACATCGCTCGAACTACATGATACGGAGGGCGGCATCATTGCGCGGTTCTTTGGAAAGCGCAAACCCGGTGAGCCCGAGCGCAAGGACTGGCGTGCGATTGTAGAGACATTGATGCGAGATGAGGCATCCGTGCATGTATAGGATGCGTTGTGAGACTCACATGACGCATGCTTTCTTTAGGATCGTGTGTGATGGGAGATGAGGTCAGGGCTCATTCTGGTGCGGACCAGTCCGCTTCCGTGAGATCGGAAGGGGGCCAGACACCGAGTAAGCGGCGCACCGTAACGACCTGTCCGAGGTGATAGGCATTGTGGTCTGCAATGCTCCCAATTTCCTCGACGTACGTGGTGCCGTGGTAGCCTACCCCGCTGGCGTGCGGGATTGCGCCTGCAATGTCGATAGACGGATCGTTCACGAGGTCCTTTGCGTCTTGCAGGTCATCTTGAAATCGGTCGAGGCTTCGGGTCCAGGCCGCGTCGCTGGGCGGTCCGAGCGTGTCGGGCCAGTAGTCGTCCGGCCACGTAGAAAAGGCATAGTCGGGATCGGTGCAGTATCGAAGGTAGTCGGCCTGTGAACGGCGCATGTGCTCCAGGATTTGCCAGAGCGAATACGCTGCAGGCAGCCCATCGGGCAACACGCCCCGGGCGGAGGGGGGTATCTCCCGGAGGATCTCCGTGTGCGACCGGCGAGCCACGGTGGCGTCGAGTTGGGTGGTGAGGAGGGCACGGAGGGCGTCGGATGCAGCCATAGAAGCTCGTGCGGTGAGAGGAAAAAGAATCAGGAATGCCCCAACAGGAGGAAAAGAGAAATTGTTTGTACAGCTTCAGAGAAGCAGAAGCTGGATACGTATGCATCTGCGTGTAAGGAAGTGACGCACCTCTTCGGGAGGTCTGCTCGCTTTATGTCTGCTGGATGCGCCGCACCCATCGCCCAAAGACCGTATCAGCGATCGCGGAAAGGGAATCGGTATGAGCACGGGCTGCGTCCCGGATCGCCGCGCCGTCCAGCCCCTCAGCAGCAAGTTCATCGGCGAAGGCGCGCGTCATGCTCGCGACAAGAGAGGGTGTCACTTCCAGATGAAAGAGCA
>CAZZCI010000201.1:0-5095 GCA_964653015.1 uncultured Rhodothermales bacterium | reverse complement strand
CTTAGAATCTCGACCCGGTCGGCTCGGTCGTTCATCGCCTGGAACACCCGGTCGGATACGCGGAACTCGAGTTGAGCCGCAAAGCGGGCCGCCCGTATCATGCGAAGCGGATCATCGTCAAACGTCTCGACCGGGTCGAGCGGCGTGTCGATGGTGCGCCGGTCGAGGTCCTGTTGCCCGTCGAACGGATCGATAAGCCGTCCGAAGCGATCGGGATGCAGATGCATCGCCATGGCATTGATGGTGAAGTCGCGCCGGTGCTGGTCGTCTTCGAGCGTGCCGTCTTCCACGATTGGCTTGCGCGAGGAGCGCCGGTAGCTTTCTTTGCGAGCGGCAACAAACTCCAGCACAAGCGGGTCGGCGTTTTCAGGCACGCCGGGGCCCCACGGGGCGGGCAATCGAAGGGCAGCGGTGCCAAAGTTGGGGTAGACATGGGCCTTGGTTCCGCCCAGGTCGGCAGCTAGCGCCTCGGCCAGCGCAATGCCCGTTCCTTCGCCTACCGTAACAAAGTCGAGGTCGGTTGTAGCGCGGTCGAGAAGTAAATCGCGCACCATGCCGCCCACCGCGTACGCCTCGATCTCTTCATGCTGCGCGACCTCCCCAATGCGTTCGAGTATAGCAGCGTACGGACGATCGTGAACCAGGGGGCGCAACGAGGTGGGCATGGAGGGCTTAACAGTGGTGATACAACGGCAGAGCGTATGTCGCACGCACCATGGGGAAAATCGTTCAGATGTTGCTATGCATTAGAGCGGGTGCCATCAACGGCGGCCACGGACGTGTTGCGCCAACGGGCGATTTGCTCTAAAATGCGTTCGCGTACGGCATCGCGCAGCGCATCGGCGTCGGTGTATCCTTCCTGCTCGGGATCAACCGGCGGCAGCACTTTCAACCGAATAGGGTCTGGGTTGGCGTGGAATCGAAGACTGTGCTTAGGAAGGGCGTTGCGGGTGCCATCCAGTGCAAGCGGCAACACGGGAACGCCCGCCTCTATAGCGAGACGAAAGGCGCCATTAGCAAACGAATGCACCCGGCCATCGCGCGAGCGGGTGCCTTCGGGAAAGAACATCACGCTGCACTTGTGATCCAGATAATCCCGAGCCGTGTCGAGCACTTTGCTTCGGCTTTCGGGATCCGCACGATCCACGCAAATATCGCCCGAGAGTCGCAGCAGCCGTCCGGCCACGGGCAAGTCGAACAGCTCCTTTTTGGCGACCCATTTCATCTCCCATGGCAAATGAGAAATGACGGGCGGATCGCCATGTGACAGGTGGTTGCTCACCACCACATACGGACGCCGCGGATCGTCGGGATATGGACCTTCAACCTGCACATCCCAGAACGGATTGAGACGCGTCATGAGTCGCCCTAGCCGGCGAAGCATGTACCCCGTGCGGTATCGTGCGGGATCACGATCAAACAGCCGGACAACGGCCATCAGCGGCACCCAAATCACAATTAAAAGCGCAGTGGAGGACCACACCCACATGGAAAGCACGAGTTCGCGCATGGCAGCACCTGTATTTCCACGGTCGATTTTCGCAAATTAGCGGATTGCCTCAACGGAGCCCCTCTTTCCAGGGTTCATACATTCGCGGGCAAACGGTGTAACATAGTGCGCGTTACGACACATAAGTTCATAAGAACTCTTTAAGTGGCTTCAAAATACCATGACCAAACGCGATTACGTATACTGGGGAAGTACGGGGCTCCTCGCTTTCATGCAGTTTGCATCAGGCATTTTCTATTTGGTATCAGACGCTCCTGCCGAGACGTTTGCCGCTCTCGGATTTCCCGACTACTTTTTGGTGCAGTTGGGCATTGCCAAATTAGCTGGGGCAGTAGCATTGGTGACGCCACTGCCTCGCTTTCTGAAGGAATGGGCGTACTTTGGCTTTATCGTGTCGTTTGTGTCGGCATTTATCGCTCATGTTGCAGTTGGCGATCCGATTAGCGACATTATGCCTCCCGTTATCGCTTTGGCCATTTTAGCGGTGTCGTATGTAACCTACCGCCAGCGTCAGTCGGTGCCTGCAAACGGTCAATAACTGCCTCACGTAACCTCCGGTAGCCTGTGGATGGCTCTACGCTACTGACTATCTTCGTCGTCTTGCTGGTGGCTACGGTGCTCGCACTCGTTCGCACGCGCCGGCGCGACCGCTGCCTGAAAGCGTTTGACGGCTTTCCGGTTACCCTCGTTACGCAGGCAAACGACGCTACGTGGGGCACTGCCGACATCCGCTCGACGGGGCTGGAGCTTACGTATCCCGAACCGGTAGTGGCCCGTGAGGGGCACATGGAACGGTCGACGATCATGTATAAGGAGCAGTATGCCTCCTTGCATGCGCTCTACCGGTGTCCGGAAGGCCTCACCGAAAAAAACTTGGAGCGCCGCGAAACGCTCATCGAACGCACGCAGCATCCGAGCCTCCTCCGACGGGTATGGCGGTGGCTTCGCAATTGGATGGGCATGGTGCGCGATGCGTTGCTACAGTCCATCGGCATGATCATTGGAGTGGCCAAAGCCAAGGCACCCGCAAGCGGACTCATCGGGCGGCACGATGCGCAGGTGCAGTCTATCTCGACCGAGGTGGTGCAGCACACCGGCAACGCATTCGACCCGCTGCTAGAGCGCCATCTGTTCTCGCAGGTCGTTGTTGAGGTGACCGTCGCCGGTGGGGAGGTGCGCAGCTACTGCGGTTGGCTGAAAGACTACACCAGCGACTTCATCGAGATACTGGATGCGTATGCCAATACCTCGCGTGCCGAACCGCTCGATCTGGATGCCTATGACATGGACGATGCCCGTCTTCCGCATCAAGAAATTACTCTTACGCATGGGCGGCTGGGCGTCACCAACAACGGGGCTCGCATGTTCTACATCGACCGGTTGGAGCTACGCGATTGGACCCATCCGGTGGATGTGGTGTTGCCGCCCGGCTGCTCCATTGGGGTAGCACTTCCCCCTACGGTGCAGCGACGCGCCCAGCGTAGCACAAGTGCGCTGAAGGTCTGGATGGGCACCGTAGACCGTGTCGATATGTTGCTACCCCGTCAGCGGGCGCAGGTCCGCCATGCTGCCGGCGGCTCCGATGCCTCCTACGAAGCGCATCGTGAGCAACTAGAGGCAATCGAGACGAGTGCAGAACGCTCTTCCGCTTCTATCGATGCATCCACGCCCCCCACCGAAAACCCGTAGCACGTAGGCATCGTACATTCCCCCCACATTTGTTGCGTGCTTTCCTCCGCCGCCCATGCCCATTGTCAAGTACTTTTTTGAAGAGCCCGCTCTGCTGGAAGCCGTGACGGACAACGCTGACCCCGATGCGCGGCAGCAGGCGCAGCGCTCTGCCGACACCCGCACCCAGCCCGATCCCGAGACCCTGCGTGCGTTGCTCAACCCGTCCAAAGCCTATCGGGGCTATCTCGCTGGAACCGACCTAAATACCGATCGCGTGGGCCTCACCACGCTCCAACGCATGGAGGCGATTGCGCACGCGCTGTCCGACGTGTTTGCGCGCCCCCACGCGCTGGGTGTAGATCCGGAGGGCACCCTCGAATCCAATCTGGATATGCAGGCTGTTCACACCCGATGGATACAGCCCCAAGGCGAGCGCGTACTGCTTCTTGCAGATCAGCCGGTTGATCCGGCACCTCTGCATGCTGTCGCACAGAGCGCCCGGCGCGAGGCCTCGGCGGCGCTCCGCACGCTCATCGAAGCAGGCGCCACCGTCTTCTTCAGCGAGCCCGCCCACGACGGTTTCGATTGGAGCTTTTTTAGCCCGGTACCCGTACGCGACGCCCTTACCGATGCGCTACGCACCCACGTTTCTACCGACACGGTACGCTGTTTTGTGCTTCCGTTTCAGAAGGCGCGCTCCGAATCCAAATTCTACTTTGAGCAATGGCAACTGAACCAGGCTTCGCTGCCGAGCTACATCCAGGAAGTGTAGGTGCTGACCCCGAAGAGGAAGCAGAAGCATCCAGGTGGATGCGCCGGTGCATTGCCCTGGCGCAGCGCGGCGCTGGCTCGGTAAGTCCTAATCCGATGGTGGGGGCCGTTCTAGTCGATGCGGATGGCTCGGTGCTCGCCGAAGGCTGGCATGCAGAATACGGCAAGGCGCACGCTGAAGCGCGGGCCATCCACACCGCCCTCGGCAAACATGGCCCCGATGCCCTGCGCAACGCGACGCTCTACGTGAACCTGGAGCCATGCAGTCACCATGGCAAAACGCCGCCGTGCAGCAACCTGATCGTTGATGTGGGCATTCCGCGCGTAGTCGTGGGTACGGTTGATCCGTATCCGGAAGTGGCCGGGCGTGGCATCGAGCGAATGCGCGCTCATGGCATCGACGTAACAGTTGGCGTAGAGCAAGATGCATGCAAGCGGCTCAACGAGGCGTTCTTTCATCATGTAACGACCGGACGCCCGCTCGTCACGCTCAAGATTGCGCAGACGCTCGACGGACGCATCGCCACAACCACCGGACACAGCCAGTGGATCTCGGGCGCGGAGTCGCGCACGCAGGTGCACCGGTGGCGCGCTGAGCTCGACGGGGTGCTTGTTGGAAGCGGCACCGCAGCAGCCGACAATCCGCGCTTAACGGTGCGCCATGTCGAGGGCCCGCAGCCGCATCGGATCGTGCTTGACCGCACCGGCACACTGCCAGCAGATCTGCATCTGTTCACGGACGATCATGCGGGCTCCACCCTGGCCGTTTTAGGTGCAGACCGTGCGGCTCCCCCGTATGCGCAGGCACTCACCGACCGGGGCGGACAGGTAGTGCGTATCCCCGAAACGGAAGCAGGCCATCTCGATCTGAACGCGTTGCTATCCCACCTGGGGGCCCCCGACGGCCCCACTGCGCGTCCGGTGCAATCCCTTCTTGTAGAGGCCGGACCGGGACTGGCAACGGCGCTCTTCCGTCAGGATCTGGTGGATCGCTTCTTTTGCTTCCTTGCGCCAAAGGTGGTGGGCGCCGGTATGCCAAGCGTTCGCGACTTGGGCATCCGCCGCATGGATGAAGCCCTGACCTTCGCTGATCAGCAGTGGATGACCGTGGGCGATGACATGCTGTTCAAGGGCTTTGTGCGC
>CAZZCI010000200.1:0-5107 GCA_964653015.1 uncultured Rhodothermales bacterium | reverse complement strand
TCAGATAATGAACGAGATGCATTAGTTGTGTGGAATGCATTTGAGGTCAAGCACGCCAGGGTATCAATTCATGCCTGGAGGGCTTACCCGCGAATCCACTCCTAAAACTTGCATCAGCACTCCTGGCACGACAACGTCTGTCTGCTAGAAGTATGCTGCAAGTGCACATGCGCTCGTCTATGCACACGCCCGGCACGGACAGCCTTATCGGTCCAGAGCCTGCAATATGGTTACTCTACGTGTAGTTGCTCTGCTTACAGTTGGCCTGGCCTGCGGTGCATATCGTCGTTTTTCGGTTAGATTAGAAGTACCCATACCATGAAGAAGTTAGCCACAAGGCTCCTGTGTGGGTTCGTAGTGCTGTTATTAGCACCCGGACTTGTTTTTGCACAGGAAGGAACCATTACTGGTAGTGTAACAGATGCAGAAACCGGGGAGACGCTGCCTGGGGCAAACGTAGAGATTCCCGATCTCGGGGTTGGAATTGCCACAGGTGTTGATGGCATGTACGAGCTTGAAGGAATCCCGGCCGGAGCATATGACGTCGTGTTCAGCTTCGTTGGATACCAGCAGCAAGAGGTATCTGTCGAAGTGGAAGCGGGCGAGACTGTGGAACTCGATGTCGAACTTCTTGCTGATGCCGCTCAACTTGATGAGATCGTAGTAACAGGACTCGGTGTTGAGCAGACGCGGGGAGAAGCAAATATATCGGTTGCTAGCATCGATGCCGGAGAGCTTTCTGAAACGTCGGAGTTCGAAAACGTAACCGACCTTTTGCAGGGACGAACGTCGGGAGTAACCATATCCCGTTCGTCTGGCAATGTAGGGGGCGGACTGCGTTTTGACGTACGGGGTGGTGTAAGCCTTAACAGTGACGGCCAGCCACTTATTTTCGTAGATGGCACACGCATTTCCCAGGACTCTGGGCCCGGATTTGGTGTTGGTGGCCAGCCCGCATCCTCTCCTCTGGCTGATCTTGACCCGAGTAATATCGAGTCGATCAACGTGCTGAGAGGACCCGCCGCTACGTCTCTGTATGGTACCGATGGTACCGATGGAGTTGTGCTAATCGAGACGAAAAGTGGACGCGAGGGACAAGAGCTTGAGGTTAACTACCAAGGGACCCTGGGATCAGCCGTAAAACAAAGAGGCTACAATGAAGGCATCTATCCCACCGCAGATCGCCTTGACGACATTCACCGTCGAGGAATGATTCAGGGGCATCGCGTAAATGTTTCAGGATCTCTCGAAGATGTTAATTACCGCATTGGATACTCTCACCGGAACACAGAGAGTATTTTCCCGACGGGAGAAGGAGAGCGAAACAATCTGAATGCAAACATTGAAGCGCGCCCAACCGAGTCGCTCACAATAAACAGTCGTTCTACGCTAGCCTTAAACTACTATAGCCGCCCTCAGGCAGACAACAACATTTTTGGAGTGCTTGGGGCCCTTGCTCTTGACGCGCCATTTGGTGCATTCACAGAGCGGGATAGCACGGCTTTCTTTGCGATTGATGATCAGCAGCGTGTTCGAACGTTCCAGCAGTCTGCGGATGTTACGTACACCCCAGATGCCCTCTCGGGCTTAACTCTTCGCGCTCAGGGAGGAGCTGATATTAGTGCCCGTCGCAATGATCAGACGGAGCCGAATCAGTTCAGTGATATTTATATATCCTCAGGCGGAGAGCGAAATGCTCTTGATGCAGATCGCCGCCGCTTTAACGCCGACCTGACTGCGACCTACGACTATGACCTTGCGTCTAACGTGAGTGCGACGACAACGGCAGGTACCCAGCTCTTTAGTGAGTCGGACCGGTTTGTGAATGCGACCGCTTCGGAGATCGGGACGGACTTGATTACCGACATTGGTGCTGGTACGCAGCTCGATAACATAGGCGAGGGGCTTTCAAATGAACGTAGCGCTGGAATCATTGGGCGTCAGCAGCTCAGTTTTGCAGACCGCTACTCGCTCGAATTCTCAATTCGACGCGACTGGTCTACCCGCCTCATTGCGGGCGAAACGGACTCGTTTGAAGAGTGGTATCCCGCCATCCGTGCATCCGCCCAGGTTGAAGAGTTCCTTCCGGATGCCGTGAGCCAGCTTAACCTGAGAGCATCATGGGGCCAGTCTGGGTCGCTGCCCAACCTCATTGATAGCGAACTGGTCCGTCTTGGCGGACAGTCCAGTGGCTTTGGTACTGGAGCGACTATTGGAAACATCGGAAATCCAGACCTAAACCTGGAGCAAGTAAACGAGATTGAGGGTGGATTCGATCTTGGGATCAATGATCGGTACACGCTCTCATTCACCTACTACCGGCAGAACACGGAAGACTCAATCGTGAACTTCCAGGTAGCTCCGTCGACCGGATTCGGTAACCAAACGGAGCCACGCAACGTAGGTGAGATCTTTGCACAGGGCGTTGAGGTGGACTTCGGTGTGACAGTGCTTCAAACCGAGCAGCATTCGCTTGACCTCAACGCAAACTACAGCTACCGCGATCGGGAAGTACGCGAACTCGGCGGAGAAACCATTTTCGGAGGCTTTCAGCGTAACGTAATCCGAGAAGGCCTCGCGCCATTCAGCTTCTTTGGGCCAGAGGTGAGAGGAGCGTTGTTTGACGACGATGGCGTGTATCTCGGTCCAGATGTCAGTGATGAGAGGGTCGAACTTGGGAATCCGGTGCCAGACCACTTTGGTGGGTTTGGGTTTTCGGCGACCGTCTTTGAAGACCTGCGGATTAGTGCCCAGGCAGAGTACCAGCTGGGACACCAGGTATACTCAAACACTGCGCAGTTCCTGACACAGTTGGGGCAGAACGTCGAACGAAATGCCCTCACCGAGGAGCTTGCAGGGCTTCAGCCAGGAACCGACGAATATCGAGCGGTTGCAAATGACCTTGCTCGGACCAGTGCTACTGCAGGAGCAGGACAACTCGACAACTTCCTTCAGGACGCTGATTTCCTCAAGTTGCGTTCCCTTGGAGTGCGCTACAACGCATCTAACTTGTTCAGTTCGATGACAGGAACCGATCAGGTTAGAAACCTCTCGTTTGGGTTCTCGGCGTCGAATCTCTTCACGATCACGAATTACGACCTAGGTCCCGATCCGGAAGTCAACTTTGATGGGTCGCGAGGTTTGATACGTGGACAGGACTTCCTCACTCTCCAGAACCCGAGGGAGTACACGTTCACCATTCAGGTTGGTATCTAAGCATGCCGTAGGGGAGTGGGGATGAAAACCCGCTCCCCTGTTTCTGACCTACCTATTTGCTCTCGCATTTTTATACAGTCAAAATTGATATGAGTAGTTATCAGACCTTACTTAGAAGAATTTCGACACTTAGTGTCGCTCTGGCTCTTGCCATGATGTTTGTCGCCTGCGACTCATTCGTGGCAAATGTTGACCAGCCGATTGACGAAGCTGGAAGTGATCAGTTCAGTGATCCGGCTGAAGCTGAGTTTCTCATTACGGGAATTGAATCACAATGGGCTGATTCGCACTCTGGTGTCGCCGATCTCGCTGACGGATTATCTGATGAACTGCGCTTTGGAATCAATGCCGATGCGACGTTCCCAACGTTCTCCGAGCTTGATGCAGGCATCATCGCAGAAGACAACAACAGTATCACAGGCTCGCTGAACGACCTGCAGGAGTATCGGTTCTTGGCAGACGATTTGCTCCGTCGCGTTGAGGAGGATGATCAGTTCGACCTCTCGGACCCTTCTGCAACAGCTTCGGAAGAGGAGGTGCGTCTTGCCGCTAACCTCCACGGAGCTAATGCCCGCTACTACCTTGCTACCTACTTTGGTCACCCTGACGATCCACGCCGGGGTGGAGCCACAATCGATACGTCTGCGTTCATTCCGTCTCCAGAGCTCTATCAGGAGGCAGAAGATAAGTATGCAGAGGCGTTGGCACAGGCTGAAGCGTTGGGAGACGATGCAGAACAGAGACAGATTCAAGCGGCCCGGGCCCGTGCAGCGCTTTACGCTGGCACGCATGACTTCCAAGACACTGGAGGCTTTCAAGGAGAAGAGGCGCTTGATGCAGCTGCCGAGTATGCCCAAGAAGCGCTTGAAGAGGGCGAGTCATGGGATGTCCTTTACGATTTGAACACGTCCAACGTGTACCATACGGAGGCAGGCGCAGGGCGTCTCCAGTTGGCTGTTCAGGATGGAAACCTCTTCCAGCTCTCAACCGAAGGTGAGAACCCATCGGAAAGCTATCGTGTGGCTGATGAAGATACGGGCGAACTAGTTGCCCGAAGCCACATTGAGACCATAGCGAACAATCCGGAAGAATTGAGCCGGATTCCGCTTACTATCATCAACCCTGGCGGCACAACCCTTGGCGGGTTTGGTGCCCTCCCGGAAAACCTGCAAAACCTTGCTCTTGGAGACGAGAGCTTCCCTGCTGTGTTCAACGATTGGCAGCCTGATGGAGCAGCGAATGAAATCTTCGGTGGCGACGCCGCGATAATCGAGTGGGGCCAAGGCAAGTGGGAGCAGCGCACAAACATGCCGTTTATCAGCTGGCAAGAGCTCTTCCTGATCCGTGCGGAGCTTGAACTGCGTGGCAGAGATGCTGGAAGTGAATCTGCCCTTGACCTGGTAAATACCGTTCGAGCTAGCTTCGGACTCAGTGACCTTAGCGACATTGACATGGAGCAGCTCGCCGTTGAGCGGGATCGTACGCTGTTCGCCACGGGGCACCGTCTTCCCGACCAGCGCCGGATGGATGTCGTTGAATGGCACCTGGAAGATCAGGTCGGTGGTCAGCCTACAGCGCAATGGTTGCAGCTCACACGAGCTGAGACGGAGCCTAATCCGAACTTCTAACAACCCGGCTGTTGACGCAGCATCTCGTATGACGCTCGCTAGGCGAGCCGAATCGGGATCGTTAATAAAGCAAGAAAGGGACCTGCCCGCTGGGTAGGTCCCTTTTGCTAGTGCTATGTTACACTTGAATGCGATGGTCCAACCTTGTCATCGCGAGGAAGGAGCTTGCGACTGACGCGGCGCTGTGAGCGCTAGCGAACGAGTACTCCTCTCTAGAGTCGGGGCGCGTCGCCGCTGCGCTCGCAATGACATAATCAAAGATA
>CAZZCI010000199.1:0-5108 GCA_964653015.1 uncultured Rhodothermales bacterium | reverse complement strand
CCGTCATCGCGGCAGAGCAGGGCTCCGTTGCATGGCTCGTAGGTGAGATCGTCCTCTACATCGAAAATACGATCTGAGCTCTGCTGGCCAACTTGCATTTTGAGCACCTCACCGCTTAGGTAGCCGTCTTCTTCCCCGGTACCGGCAGTGGCAGGACCTGCAATCGGGATGGTCAGGTCATCGCCGTCCCAAATGCCAACGCCAGCACACACCCCGCTATCGGCAAAAAAGGCAATCTCATCCCCATCGGTGAGGGGTTCGCCATTGGGGAATTCAATATCGACGTTTTCATCAATAACAACGGTTGCGTTGTTGGCATTGGAAATACAATCTGGGAAAAAGGTTTGGGCTGAAGCGGATGCGGGATGTAGTGCAAGCATCAACACAACTCCACTTACCACAGGCCAGATCGAAGTCCGCAATATAGAAATCCAAGATGTATCATTCGGCATCGCAAATCAAGGGGGCTGGGTGTACAGGGCAACAGCACACCTAGCGTCAGACATAAACAGCCTTCACCAAACACATGATGAATGCTATTCACAAGCATATCGACGCGAAGTGGACCAAACTAACTATGCAGACCCCCGATCGCTGAAAAAGTTTGGGGGTGGAGCCGGGTTTGCGTCAATGGTACATGCGTGGGTAGAAGATTGGCGCATGTATTGGGCAGAGCCAATCCAACATTCCAGTCAGGCCGGAAGGGCGTCGGTAGGCAGATCAGCCAGAGAGGGAGCGGTAGCGTCTGATTCTGAGAGACAGGGCGCATCAACAGGCCATGGAATATCGAGGGCCGGGTCGTTCCATCGGATGGTATGCTCGCACTTGGGGGCGTACTCATCGGTGCACTTATAGGCGACAAGCGCATCCGTGTCGCCACACACCGCAAATCCATGCGCAAAGCCAGGAGGGATGTAGAGCTGTTGAGCGTTGTCGGCATCGAGCGTAACGGCGACCCACTCCCCAAAGGTCTTGCTACTCCGGCGAATGTCTACCGCAATGTCGTAGATGCGACCCGCCCATACGTCAATAAGCTTGCCCTGCCCATGGGGATGCTGATAGTGAAGACCACGGACAACACCAGGTCGTGAGCGCGACACATTGTCCTGTACGAAAGGGCCAGCAATGCCAGCTGCCTCGTAGCGCGACTGGCGCCACACCTCTCGAAAAAAGCCTCGATTGTCAGGAAACCGTGCTGTTGAGATAAGACGTACATCGGGCAAGTCGGTGGGGGTAACGTCCATGTAGGCCGTTAACGGGTGAATGGAAAGGCATCGAGGCAATTGCGTTGGCGCTCTAACCTAATCGCCCAGCCGTCATGTTCCGGTGCGCCTTAGGTGAACCCGTCCTGCTCCAAAAGCGCACATGGGATGCGCGGTCTCTTTGGTCGTAATCGGCATAAAGACCTACTCGTTGGGGCTGTCATCGCCCTACTATAGGAAACGAATCTGCACCGGTGGGTGCAGCCTTTTATGGTCTTTCTATGCCCCCCATGCCTACTTTGCCATCTACGCCTGACCATACGGCTCCCAGTGCGAGCGACCTCCGTATTCTGGCGCCCAGTTTTCGCCGGTACAGCGGCCTCATTGCGCTTACCGCGTTCTGTGCGCTGCTTGCCTCGCTATTTGAAGGCATTAGCATTGGATTGCTCATCCCCTTTCTGCAAACGCTAGATAATCCCGATGCCGTAGGCACAGGTATTGGCTGGCTCGATCGCCACCTGCTCGGGTCGGCCGATAGCACCATTGGCCAGCTCTACCGTATCTGTGGCTTTATTCTGGTCGCAACACTACTTCGAAGTGTCCTTGGATATGCATCGGCTGTGCTTGCTACGATAAGCCGGGTGCGCATTGTAGAAGACCTGCGGATGCGCATTGTAGACCAGTTGCAGTCGGTTTCGCTCTCGTTCTTTGCACGGAGCCGTGGGGGCGATTTGCTCAACAGCCTGATGAATGAGATCACGCGTTCGGCCACCACGCTCGGCGCGCTCTTTACGCTTATCAACGAAACCACCATGCTCATCGTGTATCTGGGGCTGATGGTTTGGATCTCGTGGGAGATGTCGCTCATCGTGCTGGTCTTCTTTGGGGCACTGTCTTACGGGCTCACCTTTCTGATTCGACGCGTACGGGCCCATGGCGAGGCTATTACCGAGACCAGCGCGCACTTCACCAGCCGACTCAACGAGTTCATTCAGGGGATTCAGACGGTCGTTGCTTTTAACCGGCAGGCCGACGAGCGCGACCGCCTCGAACGGGCCACACGGGGCTTTGCTAACGCTGTAATTGCGACCAATTTACGCCGGGCGCTTATCAAGCCGCTTACCCAAGGGGTGGTAAGTACCGGGCTCATTGTACTCATTGTCGTTGCCGTGCAATTTTTGGTGCTGGAAGGCGCGCTCGACCTTGCTTTTCTGCTGGCGTTCTTGTTCGCCCTGCTTCGCATGATCCCGACAGTACTCAATCTAAACAACATTCGGGGCGATTGGGCCGAGAACCGAGCCGGCCTCGCAAACATAGCGCAGTTGCTGCGCACCAGCGATAAGCCGTACCTGACAAACGGAACCCGTTCGGCACCGCCGTTGCGCAAGGCCATCACGATGGAAAACGTCGATTTTGCGTACACAACCGGTCCTAAGGTACTCCACGATGTCTCCATTACGCTCCAACGCGGTACAACCACCGCATTCGTAGGAGGCAGCGGAGCCGGGAAGTCCACCCTGGCTGATCTGATCCCTCGCTTTCACGACCCCACCGCGGGCCGCGTGCTCTACGATGGTATTGACCTGCGCGATTTAGACGTACACTCACTGCGCGATCGTATTGCCATTGTGAGCCAGAAAACATTCATCTTTAACGACACGGTGCATGCAAATATCGCGTATGGACGGCCCGGCGCTACGCGGGCAGAGATCGAGGCCGCCGCGGAGCAGGCCAATGCGCTCGACTTCATCGAGGAGATGGCTCACGGATTCGATACCTCGCTGGGCGACCAGGGCATTCGGCTCTCAGGCGGACAGCGCCAGCGCCTGGCCATTGCACGGGCCTTGCTGAAGGATCCCGAAATCCTGATTCTGGACGAAGCCACCAGCGCCCTTGATAGCATTTCCGAGAAAGCCGTGCAGTCGTCGCTAGAGCGCCTCATGGAGGGGCGTACCGTCGTAGCTATTGCCCACCGTCTTTCAACCATTGAGCATGCCGACTGGGTGGTGGTGCTGGAGCACGGACGCGTTGTAGAGCAGGGGCCTTATCACGAACTGCTCGATCGCGAAGGCGCCCTCTGGTCGTATCATCAGATCCAGTACGCCCCTGCAGTACCATCCAACGGGTCGGCTTAATCCTTGCTTTTTATGGACGTATTTTCCGCATCAGACATGACTACACAGCCTCCCATTTTTGTCGTCGGAGCCAGTCGGTCGGGCACTACGCTGCTACGACTGATTCTAAATGCTCATCCCTCTATTGCAATGCCCGATGAGCTATCCTATTTCACGCTGTTTAAGCGCGTGCCCACACCGTGGAATACCACGCTCGATCCTCGCCTGTATGGAACGCTTATTGACCGTTTTCTAGCGCAAAACGAACCGGTGCTTTCAGGCGTCGATCTGGGGCAACTCCGCATTGCTATGATGGAGGGGCCGCCTACGATTCGCACCCCCTATGCGAAGGCGCTTGACGCATGGGCGGCAGCCGAAGGCAAACCGTGTTGGGGCGAGAAGACGCCGCACAACGTGTTCTACGTGCCCGAACTCTATGCGATGTTTCCCGAAGCACGGTTTGTGCACATGGTGCGCGATCCACGCGCGGTGGTCCATTCCATGAACAACTTTCGGCGTTGCAGCAGCAACACGGTAGCAAACGCCGGAAACTGGCGTACATTCATGGAGCGCGGAGCCGCGGTGCTCGAACGTACCGTGCCCGCTTCGCAGCGTACTACACTGCACTTTGAAGCCCTCACCTCTACCCCCGAACCGGTGTTGCTACAGCTGTGCAACTTCCTACAGATACCGTTCAATCCCGACATGCTAGCCTTTCATGAGCGTGCGGGCGACTACATGCATCCGGTGTATACGAAGTTGGGAGGCGCACAGACGGTAACAAAGCCGATTAACACCAAAACCAAAGCCCGCTGGCAAACAGAAATGGCGTCGATAGATGTCGCTACGGTGGAGTACATGTGCGGGACGTGGATGAATGTGTATGGATACGACCGTTCAGGCGCTCGGCTCTCGCCGTCTGATCACGCGCGGCTGATGCCCGAGCGGGCGTACTGCCAGTACAAGCGATGGCAACATCGCCACGACCGCGTGCATCTGATTCACTACGAAATGCCTTGGACGTCCTCTTCCCCTCACGATAACGGCTAAGTCCGTCCCGTTTATGAGCCACCTGCTCGCTATTTCATATCGGTTTCCGCCAGAGACCTATCCGCTGGCGATACGCGTCGATTATTTTCTATCACACCTGGCGCGTACACACACCGTTCATGCCCTTACCGCCGCCTCCGAGCCTGTGCTGCCAGGCGTATCGGTGCGTACAATACAAGGAGGCGATGCCACACGGCTTAAGAACGGAATGCAGCGCCTCCGCCTGAAAAAGATGGCAGACTGGATGTTCTGGCCCGACCCATTTATCGGGTGGATCGTGCCGGCCTTGTATGCCGCCTATCGAGAGGTGAAACGGAAACGTCCCGATGCCATTTTGGCGTTTGCAATGCCTTACACCAGTGCTATTGTGGGCGCGCTGTTGAAAAAAATGACCGGCGTGCCGCTCATCCTCAATTTCAACGACTCGCTCACCTGCCCCGATGTCAATGCAACATACCCGTCGCGTATGCACGCCTGGGCTGCTAAGCGGCTGGAGGACTGGCTCGTTCAAACCGCAGATGCATCGGTCTTTGTGTCGCAGGAAAACCTCGACCGCGTGCGGCAGCGGCAGCCTGAGACCCACCGGAATACGCTTCACCTAATTCGGCGTGGGGTGCGCCCTGTGGCCACGCCCGTATCGGCGCCGGTCTCTAAAGAGGCCACCGCCCCCATTCGCATCGTGTACACAGGGGGGTTGTCTGGCTGGCATATGCATCAGACGTCGAACACCGAGCGTGGTCTG
>CAZZCI010000198.1:0-5137 GCA_964653015.1 uncultured Rhodothermales bacterium | reverse complement strand
GCACTACGCCACACCCAGCACTTTGTGCGTCTGCGTGCTGACGCGCCATTCAGGGTGGTCGAGGGCCCAGGCAACCGCTTGCTCTTGGGCCTGCTCCAAGCGCGGGCCGTCTTCGGGCTGCACCCAAAGCAGCGGGGCATCATGACCTGCCAGCGTATGCGGACGCGCTCGCGTCGCAAACCGCTGATAGGCAGCTGGCGGATAATCAGGCACGACCACCTTCAGCTCGTCAAACCACTCCAGCACCAGATCGTCTTCGGGATGTTTCGGGCTACACACCACCCAGTCGGGGGGATGCGTCGTGTCGTCTTCCGCAGTAAAGTGATCGGCAATAGACTGCGTGCCGTTGGTCTCTACGGCCACAAAATAGCCGGCAGCGTGCAAAGCCTGAATGAGATTCGCATCCGCCTGTAAAAGAGGCTCGCCACCGGTAAGGACGCAAAAATCGATCGGGCCGCCTTCCGTGCGCATCGCCTGCACAAGCTCCGTGGCCGTGTAGGTAGCACTTCCTTCTTTGGTGAAATCGGTATCGCACCAGAGCGGACACTTAGCGCCTGAGCGGGCAGCGTCGCGCTCCCGATCGGCTTCGTATCCGCTCCATACGTTACAGCCTACAAAACGCACAAACACCGCCGGGCGACCCATCCAGTGGCCTTCGCCTTGCACGGTGCGAAATATGTGTTTGACACGGTACGCCATGAATACGTGACGGGTGAGAGTGGCAGAACAGCGGCTGGGTTACGCCGCATCCAATGGATCCCAGATGCGCTTCATCGGCAGAGCGAAGCCAGTGACGACAGAATCGGCCGCCACCTGACTGGGTGCATCCAGTGTCTCTGGCGGCTGATTGGCCGCATACATCGTGACCGTCTTTGTCTCGGGGTCAATGAGCCAGCTTAGACGGACGCCCGTCCGCATGTATTCATTCATCTTGGTTTTGAGCACATCCAACGGATCGGTCGGCGAGCGCAGTTCAATCACAAAGTCGGGGGCCAGTGGCACAAATCCCGCACGCTCTTCCTCGGTAAGAGCAAGGTACCGCTCGCGCTGCACCCAGGCTGCATCAGGCATACGATGCGCGTCATTTGGGAGGCGAAACATCGTGCTGGAATCGAAGGCAATGCCAGTGCCATCTTCCTCGGCCCACTGGTCCAGGTAGCGGGTGATGCGCGTGTTGCGAGCTCCAGAAAGGCCACCGGTTGGACTCATGATGACGAGGGATCCGTTGGGATTTTGTTCGATGCGGATATTTTCGTTTTCCTTACAGAGCGCAGCAAACTCAGCATCCGAAGGCGGATGCTCAAAGTGAATCTGCATGCGCTCGTATGGCAGCACCGGACGGATCGTACGCGATGTAGCACGTTCTGTGGGCTGATCAACGACATCGGGCATAACCGTTTCGCGGATTAGGTAAAGAGCCGGTTGGTGCACAGGTCTACAAAGGCAGACAGAACACGTACCACGGTGGCGTTATTCTGTTGCTTCGGTAACTTCTACGCCGTTCCAGAAAGCCACATGATCCTTAATGTGGGAGGCTTTCTCTTTCGGTTCCGGATAGTACCACGCGGCGTTTTCGTTGCGCTCGCCTCCAACCACCACATCGTAGTAGTGCGCCTTGCCCTTCCATGGACAGGTGGTTTGGTGCGTGCTTGCGGTCACATGATCGGTGTTGACCGAACCCGGCGGAAAGTAATGGTTGCCTTCCACCACGACGGTATCGTCGCTCTCGGCAATGACGGTGTTATTCCAGATAGCTTGCATGGTGAGGGAAGGTCTTGGTTAGGAAAAAATCAGGAGGAGGCGAAGGTTTGCTTTAGCATCCACAGCACCAGCGCTCCACGAACCGACCACGCCAGCGTGCGTGCCCAGTTGGAGGTGACAAGCCAGCGATGAATCTGCGGGTCAAATCCACTCGACAGCGCTCCGTGAAGCGGGGCATACACCAGGCCCGTCAGAATCCAGACGAGCGCCAGCAGTCCGGCTCCGCCCCAGGCCAGCCCAGGTGAGACCGCAGGCACGTAGCCCGCGACAAGTGCGATGGCCGTTACCAACTCGATGGCCATAACCGGCAGCACAATCCATGTGATCCGGTTCATGTGCAGTGTTTGGTAGGTGCTGTACGTATCGGCCCCCACGTATGCAAACAGCGGATAATGCACCAATTGCATGACCCAAATCACACCGACCATCATCCAGGTGGAGGCCACATGCACCAGTACAATGGTTTGTGGATGTGTGAACGTATCCATTGTGCGGCGGCTTCGCTTATGCGGCGGTAGGCGTGGTGCGATCGGCCAGGACGGCCTCTGCCGCCAGCCGTCCGGTGCCCATGGCATCGTTAATCGAGGCCGTGCGCAGATAATCGCCACACACGTACACATTCGGATGGTGGCGTACCGCCTCGGTGGTGTCCTGCACAAACGGCGGACGCTGATCGGGAAGCGCGTGGGGGATACGGTACGTGCGCAGGTGCGTCCACCCTCCTGCTTCGAGTCCAAACCAGTCGATGAGTTCGCGTCGCACCGTGCGTTCCAGCGCCTTATCGCATTCGGTGGGATTTCCAACGACGACCGCCGAAATCAATGCTTCTCCGTCGGGGGCATAGGAGGGGGCGACCTCCGACATAACCGCTACGTTGTTGAGCAGACCATCCAAATCGCCATTCAACATGAGCGTGGGATCGTCTACAGGCGGCTCAGGCGCATGGTAGTACAAACACACCGTAGCCCGCTGCTTCGTGGGAATGGCATCGTCGTGCAACAGCCGGTGGGCCGTTGCCGCATTGGTTGCAATCACGACCTGCTCAGACGACCGGGTGGTGCCATCATCCAAGCGGATCGTTCCGTCGGGGTCCACATCAGCTACACGGGTGTTGAGTTGCAAAGCCTCCTTCGGGAGTGGTGCAGCCAGTTGTTTGGGAATGGCCTCCATGCCAGCAGCAGGGACGACCGTGTCGCCCTCCGCAAACATTTTGAACAAGAACTCGAACGTACGGCTGGAGGTGTCGAGATCCGTCTCAAAAAAGACGCCGCCGAAGAACGATCGGAAAAACCGGTCGATCATTAAATCAGAAAAGCCCCAACGTGTCGACAACGCTTCGTGGGTGGTTTGTTCGGGGCGGTCGAAGATCTCGCTGAGCGTGTTTTTCGTGAGTGCACTGCGCATACGGGCTACGCGCAGCTTGTCGGCCAGCGTGCCTACAGGCGCGAAGAGCGTGCGTGGCGCATCAAACGGACGCCGAAACGGGTCGGCAATGCGATGGAACCGCCCGTGGGTACGCACTAGCGCGCCATCGTAGAAAGGTTGCAGGTCAAGCGCATCATAGTCGAGGTGAGACTGGCATTCCGGGTAGGCGGTAAGCAACACCTGAAATCCACGATCTAGCGTAAACCCCTCTACGGTATCGGTGCGCACACGTCCTCCTACTGCATCTGCCGCGTCGATGAGCGTGAACGGAACGCCAGCCCGATGCAGATGGCGGGCACACGTAAGCCCCGACAGCCCCGCGCCAACAATGGTTATAGAAGAGGTAGACACTGTACATTAAAGACTAGTGACAGAGAAACGTGCTTTGTTCAACAAGTATGCTGTACGACTGTAGTGTCCTGCAGATCGGAGTCGTTTGTAATTGTATAGGAACGCACGTGCGTACGTCACAGGTCAGTGAGATCCGTTCGTGATCTCCGAGGATCAATCCATACGGTGGGGCGCGTTTGTACGGCCCAGCGTATGACGAAGTCCTGCCTCCAGATCCGGATAGGTCCAGGTAAAGTCGTCTTCTACAAGCCGCTGCGGATGCGCACGAATGCTCTTGAGTGCCATCGCGTCGGCAGCCTCTCCGCTTACGGCGCGAATCAGGGCTTGGGGGATGCGCCACGGCGTGGGTCTACGGAAGATCGTACCGAGTGTGTCGACAAGGGTGCGTAGCCGTACCGGCTCGGGCGCGGTGGCATTTACCGGTCCACGGAGCGTGTCGCTGTACAGCGTGTGGTGGATGGTGCCCAGCAGGTCATCGAGTGCGATCCAGGGCACAAACGCATTGCCCCGCCCCGGCGTGCCGCCGAGTCCAGCCTGCACGAGCGGCGCCAGCACCTGCAGCGCGCCTCCACTGGCAGAGAGCACAACACCGATGCGCAGATGCACCGTACGGATCCCTGCCGCCTCAGCCGGTGCCGTGGCGGCCTCCCACGCGGCGCAGACCTCGCCCAGGAAGTCGGTGGTGCGCGGCGCGTCGGCCTCGGTGACAGGCGTGTCGCCACGGTCGCCGTATGCGCCAACGGCCGAGGCTGATATAAACGCGCTGGGCGGATCATCGAGCGAAGCGAGGGCATCGGCCAGCAGGCGCGTGCCCCGGGCACGGCTATCGAAGATGCGCGCCTTCTTGGCGTCGGTCCAGCGGGGCGCGAACACGTTTTCTCCAGCCAGATGCACGATCGCGTCAACGCCGTTGAGCGCACTGGCATCTACGCGACCGGCGGTTGGATTCCACTCGATTTCGTCCGGCGTCTCTGTAGGCCGACGCACCAGCCGATGTACCGTATGCCCACCTGTGCGCAGAAACGCTACGAGGGAACGCCCCACAAGTCCAGAGCTGCCACTTACCGCGATGTGCAGCGGATCGGTGTCGTATCGGCTGTGCACCGCAAGGTCGTGCCGAGTGATGCGGTGGCGATAAGCAAACTGACGGCGCAACTCGGGCTCGGCCACATACGGTGCCAGCACGGTGCTGATGGGCGCGAGCGGCAGCTCGTACTCTATGTCGTCAACCAGGCGACTGCGCGTGCTACTAATCGGCTCAAAGCGATGCTGGTGGTTCCACCGCTTGAAGGGGCCCCGCACCTGCCGATCGCAAAACTGCCGTCCGGCAATGTGCTCGTGGTGTTCGGCGATCCAGGTAAGCGCCAGGGGTTCATAGCCGAGCCGAATGACCGCCCGCTCGCCGTTGCTGATGCCCTCGAACGCGGCCAGCTCGACCGGAGCCCAGGGCGGCGTGAGCCGCTGGAACGCACCCGGACGGGCATGCCAGTCGTAGAGCGTTTGCGCGGAAACATCGAGAACCGAGGGGAAGCGAAGGGTGGGCATATACTGGCAATGATTGGGAGGATTGGTTGTTAACACAGCAGAGACGCAGCATGCT
>CAZZCI010000197.1:3215-5145 GCA_964653015.1 uncultured Rhodothermales bacterium | reverse complement strand
CTAAAAGTCCATGTCGCTCATGTCAGGCATGCCGTTGCTGCCTTTGTTCTTCGACGGACGGCTGGCAATGACCGATTCGGTGGTGAGGAGCAATCCGGCAACCGAGGCCGCATTCTCAAGCGCACTACGCGCAACCTTCGTCGGGTCGAGCACGCCCTGCTCAAGCAGCGGGCCGTAGATGTCGGTGCGCGCGTTGTAGCCGAAGTCACCTTCGCCTTCTTTCACGTGCTCCACGACGAGTGAGCCCTCAAGGCCGGCGTTCGAGGCAATCTGGCGGAGCGGCTCTTCGAGGGCGCGGCGCACAATCGAGATGCCAATCTTCTGATCCTGGTTCTCCACGTCGAGGGTATCGAGAGCGTGCAAGGCACGGAGGTAAGCCACACCGCCTCCGGGCAGTACGCCTTCTTCGATGGCCGCACGCGTGGCGTGGAGCGCATCCTCAACGCGGGCTTTCTTCTCTTTCAACTCCGGCTCGGTCGCTGCACCCACCTTCAGCACCGCTACGCCACCGGAGAGCTTCGCAAGACGCTCTTGCAGCTTGTCGCGGTCGTAGTCTGAGGTCGCGTTCTCGACCTGCTGACGGATTTGGTTTACCCGTGCCTTGATCTGGACCTCTTCACCCGCGCCATCCACAACCGTTGTCGTATCCTTGTCAATTGTGATACGGCTGGCTTGGCCGAGATCGTTGAGCGTGGCGTTTTCAAGACGGTAGCCTTTCTCCTCACTGATAACGGTGCCGCCGGTAAGGACCGCAATGTCTTCGAGCATCGCTTTGCGCCGATCGCCGAAGCCAGGGGCCTTCACTGCAGCCACTTTCAGCGTACCGCGCAGCTTGTTCACTACGAGCGTGGCAAGGGCTTCCCCTTCGATGTTCTCCGCAATGATAAGCAGCGGATGACTCGTCTGTGCGGCCTTCTCCAGAATCGGAAGCAGGTCGTTCATCGACGCGATCTTCTTGTCGTGGATCAGAATCCGCGCGTCTTCGAGGTTCGCGACCATGTTATCGGAGTCGGTCACGAAGTAGGGCGACAGGTAGCCGCGGTCGAACTGCATGCCTTCCACGACATCCAGTTCGGTGTCGAGGCCCTTTGCCTCTTCTACCGTGATAACACCGTCTTTGCCGACGCGCTCAAATGCATCTGCGATGAGTTCACCAATAGCGGTGTCGTTGTTCGCCGAGATCGTAGCGACCTGGCTGATGTCTTGCTTGCCCTCAACCTCACGACTCTGTGCGGCCAGGTCTGCAACCACAGCCTGCACAGCGTGCTCGATACCACGCTTCAGGTCCATCGGATTGGAGCCGGCGGTTACGCTACGCAGCCCCTGCGTCATGATGGCTTGGGCAAGCACGGTGGCTGTGGTGGTCCCGTCGCCCGCGACGTCGGAGGTTTTCGAGGCGACCTCCTTGAGCATCTGCGCACCGATGTTCTCAAGGCGATCTTCAAGTTCAATTTCTTTGGCGACGGTCACTCCGTCTTTCGTGACGGTGGGCGCACCAAAGGACTTCTCAATGAGTACGTTGCGGCCTTTTGGGCCAAGGGTAACCTTTACCGCGTTGGCAAGGGTATCTACGCCACGCTTCAATGCATTGCGGGCCGTGGTGTCAAAAACGATTTGCTTCGACATAGGAGTTTGATATATGGTATGTTGTGGGTTGGGAAAATCTCTGGAGAGGACCGCGTAGTGCCGTCCGTTAATCGGTGAGACGACCCAAAAGGTCAGCCTCTTTTACAATGAGCAGCTCTTCGTCGCCAATGACGACGTCGGTGCCGGCGTACTTGCCGTAGAGCACGCGGTCGCCTTCGTGCACACTCATTTCAACGTGTTTGCCGTCTTCAGTGCGGCCGGGGCCTACAGCGATAACGGTGCCTTGCTGCGGCTTTTCTTTGGCGGTATCGGGAATGAACAGTCCGCTTGCGGTTTGTTCATC
>CAZZCI010000197.1:0-3115 GCA_964653015.1 uncultured Rhodothermales bacterium | reverse complement strand
TGCGCGCCATTGGACTGCGCGGCGGAAAGGTCTTTGAGCAGTTGAATGGCGGGCCACCGCTGACAGTAGTGTTCGCGTAGGCCAATGCCGTGGGGTACGGGGATGCCTGACAGGTTCAGAATCTTTGTGAGGTGGTAGTCGGGCGAGCCCTGTTCGTGGTGGAAGCGCAGGAAGAAAAACGCATCGAGGTCGAAGTGGTGCGGGATGAGTTGGGTAAGACGGTAGTAGAACATTTCGGGCGTGGCCTCGAACCGCTCCATCTGCGCATGCAGTGCCGCGCCTTCGTCCCACACGGGCATGTCGAACCAGTCGTGCAGGGCGTGCAGCAGTGACGGTTCATCGATAAGCAGCGCTCCGGCGACGTAGGAGGCTTTGAAGTTGTTGAGGACCTGCTCGAACGACTCGGCGCGAATCCACGAGGAGGTGCGGGCGCGTTCGTTGGCATCGAGCGTCAGGTAACCGAGCTCGCGTGCATAGATAAACGCGCGCTGAATGGGCATCAGGTCGCCGTTTACGTAGAGCGTGGGGCCCGCCTCGGGCACGTACACTGATCGGAAAGGATGCAGATCGGGGTGATCGGGCAGCCGGTCGAGGTTGATGGTGTAGCCATGGTCGTTTTCGAGGACGGCGCGCAGCGTATCGTGAGAAATAGCCGTGCCCGGTGCCCAGTCGTGGGCGTCGCGGAGGGCGTTGGCTTCGGCCTCCAGGTCGGGGAAGTAGTTGTTGTGCAGCTGCTGGTACGAGCGCAGCGCAGCAAACAGGAAGTGCTCGACCTGCATGTCGTAGGTGCGCCCGACCTCTAAGAACGTGCGGATGAGCGCGCCCGCTCGCGAGGGGGCATCCGACACGAGCGAAAACACATCGTGCGGGGCGAGTCCGAACAGCTCGAACGGAAACTCCTGGATAAACGACGAGCTGAACATCTCTTTGAGCGGGTCCAGCTTATCGTCTACGTTGAGCGACACAAGGTCGTCGTACGGCACATCGAACGCATCGGCGAGCGCGAGCAGCTTGTCTGGGTTTGGATACTTCTTGCCTTTCTCGATCTCGCTTAGATACGACATCGACAGCCCCGAGCGCTCCGAGATTTCTCGCAGCGAGGCGTTTTCCTCTTGCCGCAGCGTACGCAGCTTCAGTCCAAGAATGAAGCGC
The DNA here is from genome assembly GCA_964653015.1 of uncultured Rhodothermales bacterium. Lineage (GTDB taxonomy): Bacteria > Bacteroidota > Rhodothermia > Rhodothermales > Salinibacteraceae > Longimonas. The sequence continues at coordinate 1,963 of CAZZCI010000197.1, read as the reverse complement.
AGGTTTTCAGGACGAATGGCCATGGAGGCAGCAGGATTGGTGGGCAGAAGCGCCGGATCCAATTATTCGCTGCTAGCGAAGTTTCTTTAAGCAGCCGTGAATGCTCCAAAAGTAGACCTGATAATATCCTCTGGTAGCGAAATTTCGCTTGACAAGTAGTTTCGCAGTTCATATACATGGTAGTGCATTCATGATCGACACCCAGGGGCCAACCCATACAGCACGTTATGTCTACTGCATCGCTCGACGTTCAACCGTCAACTACTACATGGACCAAACTCGCCGACGGCGTTGAAATCAATGAGGCGGCGCTTACATCGCAGGCCAGGGCGCTGCTCACCGATGAGGTGGTGGCTTTGCTTGCGAAGGCGCACCGCCGCTTTGAGCACGAACGCCAGACGCTTCTTGCCGCGCGCCGCACCCGCCAGGCTTCCTACGACGATGGCGCCGTGCCCGGATTTCTGCCCGAAGAGGAGCATCCGGAGGCGCACACCGACTGGCAGGTGAATCCGCTTCCTGAAGATCTGCTGCAGCGCCGCGTGGAGATCACCGGGCCGGTCAACGATCCGAAGATGGTGATCAATATGCTGAGCCGCACCGACGACGGCCACCGGGCCGATGCGGCGATGCTCGACTTCGAGGACGCAATGAAGCCCACCTGGCCCAACGTGATGCAGGGCGTACGGAACGTGAAAGAAGCCGCCGAGGGCACGCTTAGCTTCACAAAGACCGACGCCGACGGGAACGCGCTCAAGGAGTACGCCATCGATCCCAGCGACATGCCACTCCTGATGGTGCGGGTGCGCGGCTTGCACCTGTACGAGTCGAACCTGCTCGTAAACAATATCCCCGTATCGGGCGGACTGCTCGACCTGGTGCTCACGGCCTACCATACGGCGCAGACGCTCATCGATCAGGGCAAGACGCCGAAGTACTACATCCCGAAGGTTGAGCACTACGAGGAAGCCCGCTGGTGGAATACGGTACTGTCTTTTGTAGAGAAGGAATTGGGCATTGACGACGGCACCATCAAAACTACGCTCCTGATTGAGACGCTGGGGGCAGCCTTTCAGATGGAAGAGATCCTCTACGAGATGCGCACGCATGCGGCGGGGCTGAACGGTGGGCGCTGGGATAAGATTTTTAGCGACATCAAGGTGCTCAAAACACACGACGATCGCATCATGGCCGACCGCAACTCCATCGGCATGAACCGGTCGTGGATGTCCAACTACGTGAAGCAGCTCATCCGCGTCTGCCATACCCACGGCGCATTCGGCATGGGCGGCATGGCGCCGCAAACGCCCGGACGTACCGAGGAAATGCGGAAGCAGCAGGTCGAGAAAGTGGTTGCCGACAAAGAGTTTGAGGCGTCGATTGGACACGATGGCTGCTGGGTGTCCCACCCGTACTTCATCGGTCCGGCGATGAAGCCGTTCGACGAAAAGCTCAACGAGAAGGGAGCGACGAATCAGCTCGATGTGATTCCCGACCTGCCCGACCAGCCCGACCTACTCCCCAAATCCACCAGTCCGAAGACTCTCGACGGCGTGCGTGTGAATGTGCGTGTGGCCATTGGATACATGCAGGGCTGGGGCAATGATTATGGATGTGTGGCGTGGGACAACCGGATGGAAGATCTGGCCACCTTCGAGATTTCGCGTGCCCAGGTGTGGCAGTGGCTCCACCACGAGGTCACCCTCGACGATGGCACCGAGGTTACGCCCGCGCTGGTAACCCGCATCTTCGACGAAGAGATTGCCGTCATCGAATCTGAAGTCGAGGACGCCATGGAGGGCGCCTCCGACGACGCCATCGAAGAGATGTGTGCATCCTTTCGGGTGGCACGAGCCTGTGCCGAGGATATCTTCCTTGAAGATCAGTTCCGCGCGTTTCTGACGTGTGCCTCCGAACGCTTTGGCGACGAGGCTCACAAACAGACGCTGCTTGAAGAAGACTCTTG
>CAZZCI010000196.1:0-5194 GCA_964653015.1 uncultured Rhodothermales bacterium | reverse complement strand
CTACTACCACCGATACGGGCTTTTTTCTGTCGGGATTCGCCATATACCTGCCTGGTCAAGGCTCGTGCACAGTCTCAAGAAGGGCGCGGTACGCTGTTTGCATCGCCTCTGTTGCGTACAGTTCGTTATGGCCGCCGTCCGCCACAAGCACCAACTCTTTCGTGGCCGTGGTCGCGTCGTCGTAGAGCGTCTCGGCCATCTCTGGGGCAGTGATGACATCGTCGCTTCCAGCCACAATGAGCAATGGCACGTCGATGGTGGCAATGCGCCGCCGGTTGTTTTCCTGACGCAGCACATCCGCAAAATCAAACCCGACAAATGCGCGCAGATACCACGGAATGAGCGTGTTGCCCCATTCGCGTACGTTGGTAGCTGGGTTTTCGAGCACGACCCCGCCCACGGTGCGCTGCTCGGCAATAAACGTAGCAATGAAGGTGCCCAGCGAGTGCCCATGCACCACCAGCTGATTGGGATCCACCTGTAGCTCTTCAACCAGATAGTCATACACCGCGAGTGCATCGCGCTTCAGGGTACGCACACCGGGCGTTCCTTCGCTCTTTCCATACCCTCTATAGTCCCACATCAGCGCACGGGCGGGCAGCTCGGCGAAGGCCTCGACATATCCGCTCGACTGCACCAGATAGAACCCCTGTCCACCAAAAAACAGCACCACCGGATCGGCCTCATCGGGCACCAGCCACCACGCATCCAAGGCCGCCGAATCTCGCTGTATACCGGGTGATACAATCGTGTGCTCTTCAAGCGTAACGCCCTCCTTATCGAATGTGGCAGGGGTAATGGACGGCTTTGGCATGAACACGTCCTCCTCTTCGATAGGAATAGACCCGCAGCCTGTACATCCAGCCGCAAGGATCAGGAGAAGAAAGCCGATAACGATTTGGTGCAGAACGTGGGGCATACAGAAGTTTATTTTCAGGACGTATACAATCGATGTTCTGTACCCCGTATGCCGCTTCGGGTTTGGAACGGCATTGCTACAAGTTAGGCGGAGCAGCAATGGGCACGCGCTGCGATAGTATCCGGAATCCAGACGGGGCATACGACAGCAGTTCGCCATCGGCGTTGAATACCATGGGTGGATCTGAAACAATATCCAACGACGTGCCGGTGTACGACTGCACAAGCGGATGTGTGGTGTAGTCGCCCTGCAACACGCGCCGCACCACGCCCGCAACGGCAGCTGCCGACCCAGGACGCACCGTGACTACATGCATGGTTTGATCGAAGGGAAACGCGCCGGGGGCTACCCGAATGCCGCCTGCAGCTGTGGGCGCATTGGCTACAATAACATTCAGGGTTTCGGACTCGTGCACGGGCTGTTCATCAATGGTGAGTGTGCAGGCATAACGGCGGAGCTTGGGCAACACGCGGGCGGCTCCCATCATGTATGCAAGAGGGCCCAACAGCGACTTGGGGCCGCGCGCCAAGGCTTTATCGATGTACCCTCCAAACCCGCCAGCGCACACATTTAGCGCAAGCCGTTCGGGGACATCATCACGAAGAATAGCAACTGCATCCATGCGTCGGGGCGGGGCAGAGCACGCAAGGTGAAGCGCCTCGGGCAGAGATTCGGGGATCTGTAACGTCTGTGCTAAGTCATTCCCGGTTCCTATGGGTATGAGTCCCACAGCGTTAGCCTGGACAAGGCGTTGCATGCTGTGCAGTTCATTCACAAGATGATGCAGCGTGCCATCGCCCCCGGCAGCCATAAATCGGCGGGTGCCATCCGCCCAGTGGGTGCGCATTGCCACCGCGGCTTCTTCTGGCGAGTGGGTAATGTGGAGCACCGCTTTTGTTTGGGTGCGCACAGCCATTTGAAGCGCATGCATTGACGTGCCGCCCCCCGCATGAGCATTGGCAATGATAACAGGTGGGGCAGCAACATCGGGCATACGTGGCATGTGGAGGTAGGAGAAAAGCAAAAGCGATCGCCCAGCTCACTGCGTTGAGCTAATAGTACGGATTCTGGTCGGGCGTCTCGCGTCCGTCGTGGATAGCGCTGTAGCGTACATAGTTGTTGGCATACGGACGAATGGTGTCTACCTCCTCATCGGTCAATTCGCGTACGACGGTCGCGGGCTGTCCCAGCACCAGCGAACGCGGCGGCACCGTAGTGTCTTTTGTAACAAGGGCACCAGCCCCCACAATGCTGTGCGTTCCAATGTGGGCATGATCCATGACGGTTGCGCCCATGCCAATCAGGACGGTGTCGTCAATGGTGCATCCGTGGATAATCGCTCCGTGTCCGATCGTCACGTACGCGCCAATATCGGTGGGTGCGCTGCCATGCGTTACATGCACCACCGTGTTGTCTTGCACATTCGATGCCTTGCCAATGCGAATCCAGTTTACATCACCGCGCACGGTGCAGTGGTGCCAAATGCTCGCCTGCGCGCCCAGTGTTACATCACCAATGACGACCGCCGTTTCGGCAATGTAATTGGAGTTGTCGTATTGCGGGGTGGTCCCCAGAAAGGGTTTTATCATTGTTGGGTTAGGGATGCGCAGAAGGAGCGTCGGATTGCGTGCTTCTATCATACAAAAATGGCCGCGCGTTCGCAACGAATCGCTTTACACGGCCTCACAGGCAGCCTCATAACAAAAAAGAGGCGCACCCTCATTGGAATGCGCCTCTTGCAGAAGAGAACCTCCGTGTTAAAGCCACCAGCGCGTTACTCGTTCAGCGCCCCATTGACTTTATCGGCAGCCTCCTTCAGAAGCACAGCAGAACGCAACTCCAGTCCACTTTCATCCAGAAGGGCCTTCCCTTCTTCAGCGTTCGTGCCTTGCAGGCGTACGATAAGCGGCACATTCAGGTCGATGTTTTGAGCGGCCTGAATAACCCCTTTGGCGACGCGATCGCAACGTACGATACCGCCAAATATGTTGACGAGGATGGCTTCCACGTTAGGATCTTTGAGAATGATGCGGAAGCCGGCTTCCACGGTCTCGGCATCGGCGGTGCCCCCCACGTCAAGGAAGTTAGCCGGTTCGCCACCAGCCAGCTTGATAATGTCCATGGTGGCCATGGCCAGTCCAGCTCCGTTTACCATACAGCCCACGTTGCCATCGAGCTTAATGTAGCTAAGGCCGTGCTCGCTGGCTTCGACTTCGGTTGGATCTTCCTCGTGGATGTCGCGCAGCTCGGCGAGGTCGGGGTGGCGGTACAGCGCGTTATCGTCGAGGTTGATCTTCGCATCGACGGCAGCAATGTCGCCGCTGCCGGTACGCACAAGGGGGTTGATCTCGGCAATGGTGCTGTCGGTGGCTTCGAACGCCTCGTACAGCGCCGTGATGAAACGAACCGCTTGCTTGAACGCATCGCCTTCCAGACCGAGTCCAAATGCGAGGCGACGGGCCTGAAACGGACGCAGGCCAATGGTGGGATCGACCCAGGCCTTGATAATCTTGTCGGGGCTTTCCTCAGCTACGGTTTCAATTTCGACCCCGCCTTCGCTGGAAACCATAATGACGTTCTGGCTCTTGGCGCGGTCGAGCGTTACACCCACATAGTACTCCTGCTCGATATCGACCGCATCGGCGATGAGCACTTTGCGTACCTTTTGCCCATCGGGGCCGGTTTGATGCGTAACGAGGTTCATGCCCAGGATGGCTTCGGCGTGCTCGCGCACCTCATCGATAGATCGGGCGAGTTTCACGCCGCCTCCTTTCCCGCGGCCTCCCGCGTGGATTTGGGCTTTCACCACAAACATGGAGGCGCCCGTGTCTTGGGTCAATTGCTCGGCAGCCGCTACCGCTTCGTCAACGGTTTCGGCAACAAGACCGGGCTGCATCGACACGCCGTGGTCGCTAAGAATTTCTTTGGCTTGGTACTCGTGGACTTTCATGGAGCTTGAGCGGTTGTGTGAACAGTTGGTCCAAGCGTAAGTAAAGTGTGCTGCGGTAAAGAAGCGAACGCAAGGCCGGATTTCAGTCCGGTTTTCGCACGCTGCTCACGCATCACGGGTTTTGTTCGTCTTTCCCTTTCTGGTTTTTCTTTTGTGACACGGTTCGACTGGCATATTGTGGCACGGGTCATGCGCGGCTTCCTGCTATTTGTAGGTGCGCTGATTGTCTTTTTCATCGTGCTTCACTGGGTGGAGTACAACGATGACTTTGCCGACCGGGGCGCCGAGATGCGCGATGTCTTTCTCGTCTACTATCCGGCGTACATCCCCGAAATCGTTCGGCTCATTTCGCCGCTGGCTATTTTTCTGGCCTGCATTTACGTAACCGGAAAGCTAGCGCAAGAAGTACAGCTCGTTGCCCTGCAAACCTCAGGCGTATCGCTGTACCGCATTATGCGTCCCTATGTGCTAATTGGCGTAGGGCTCACCATATTTATGTTTGTGTTTAACGGATGGCTGGTACCGCGCACCAATGAGGTCGTGGTTGAATACGATCACGAGTACCTGCATCCCGAACGCCAGACGATAGAGGTAAGCCGCATCCACCGCCAGAACGACCCGCTCAGCATCGTATCTGTAGGCTACTACGATTCCAGCGAACAGCGTGCGCACCACGTGTCCCTTCAGCGCTTCGACGCCTTCCAGGCCCTAGAGCACCGGTTCGATGCCGACCGGATGGAGTGGGTTGATTCGCTGGATGTGTGGCGCATGGTGGGGGTCACCGAGCGCACGTTCCGCGATGACCGGGTGATGGAGAGCACCTATCATTCCCGCATGGACACCACCCTGTACGTTACGCCACGCGACTTGGCTCGCACGGCCCGCGATGTTGAGGCTATGACCGTTACCGAAGCACGCTATTACCTGGAGTCGCTTCAGCGATCCGGTGCCGGCCAACTCGGACGCCCGCTGGTGGCGTACTACGATAAGTTCGCCTATCCCATGGCCAACCTGATTCTGGTGCTCATTGCAGTGCCCCTAGCCGCTGTACGACGACGCGGCGGACAGGCGGTACGCTTTGGAATCGGACTTCTTGTGGCACTGCTTTATCTGGCCGCTCAAAAACTGACGGAGCCCTTCGGGTACGCAGGCACTGTAGAGCCCTGGCTTACTGCCTGGCTCCCCCATGTTTTGTTTGCAGTCGTAGCATTGCTCTTGCTTATACAGGCGCGCAAGTAGCCTTGCCGAGCATGGCGGCACATCGATGAGTCGGTATCTCAACCTCCCGGGATTCCGGGTTGGTACACCACTACTGCGCTGTCACA
>CAZZCI010000195.1:1853-5195 GCA_964653015.1 uncultured Rhodothermales bacterium | reverse complement strand
ATGAATCCGTTATTGCAATAAATGATTATCACTATTGATGGCCCTGCTGGGGCCGGAAAGAGCAGTACCGCACAGGCTGTAGCCGATCGCCTCGATATGCGGTATCTGGATACAGGCGCCTTGTACCGAGCCGTCGCCTGGGTCCTTCTCAAGGCTGGAGACGCCCCGACTGATGAACAGGCACGAACGCTTTTGGCCGACGCGACCATCGATCTGGCGTTTGACGAGGACGACACGCTTGTGGTAACAGCGCAAGGCCGTGTCATCACCGAAGCAATACGTACGTCCGATGTCGGCGATATGGCCAGTCAGGTGGCTGCGCTTCCGGCTGTGCGGGAGTATCTGCTTCCCGTGCAGCGCAAACTGGCTGACCGGTGGAGCCAAACCGATGGCGGCGTGGTTGCTGATGGGCGCGATACGGGAACGATTGTGTTTCCCAATGCCGATCTCAAGATTTACATGCATGCCAGTCTCGATGAGCGCGCCCGCCGCCGATGGGCCGAATACCAGCAGGATGCCGAGAACCCACCATCGCTTGAGGATGTCCGCGAAGAGATTCGCACTCGGGACCAGGCCGACCGCAACCGCGATATTGCCCCGCTTCGGCGTCCGGAAGATGCTGTAGAGTTGGATACTACGTGCCTTTCTTTCGAAGAACAGGTGGAAGCCATTCAGAAGCTCGTAACAGATGCTGTGTTGGGAACGGACCTCTCCACTTCCCATTAGAGTGTTTTCCGGATGCGAGTGGAGAGCCTCACCGATTTGTGAGCATTTCAGCCGCTTGCCACTCCCCGGGACCTTACATGATAAACTGTTCATCGTGTTGGCTGGGCTGGACCAACCGCGATCCCACATGTGCTCGCGTTTCGTATCTCTCAAACGCGCCTTAAGGCAGAGCCACTGTCCGCGCCAGATACGACCGACGAGCTCCTACCCCTCGCTCATCACATATATGGCCGAACAAGAAAAACAAGCAACCACCACCGAAGCTCCAACCTCTTCTGAAGAAACGCCCGAAGCCGTTGCGGCAGAGGCTCCTTCTCCAGATGAAGAAGCCGCGCCCGAGGAAGTTGCCGACAAGGCATCTGCTACCGAGGCATCGGCTTCTGATGATGCAGGTGCAGAACCCGACGAGGCGTCTGCTAGCGACGCGTCTGATGCGGATGCGCCTGCTGAATCTGTGCCTGCTAACGAGGAGGCCACCTCCTCTGCAGCCTCTGATGATGTATCGGAGGCCGATGAAGGCGCTGAAGCTGCTGTTGAAGAGCGCGATCCGCCTCCCGAAAATGTTGACCGGCTGCTTGCTGAAGCCGTTGCGTCGGCATCGGATGATATTGGCATCCCAACCAGCGACGACTTTAACTTTGATGCCACTGCGATTGACGACCCCGATCTGACGGTCTCGGTTGAGAGCTTGCAGCGCACTGAAGAAGAGCAAGGCTTCACTGGAAAAGTGGTGGGGCGTACGGTCAGTGAAGACGACTTGGCCGAATACGAGCGCAGCCAGACTGCCGATCCGGTCTACGACCAATTCCGGGCCCTGGTCGATCGTACCAGCATCGATGTGCGGGAGCAGGACATCGTAGAAGGGCGTGTGCTCAAGGTCAGCGAAGACCATGTTGTAATCGACATTGGGTACAAGAGCGACGGGATTGTGTCGCGCGACGAATTCGGCGATGCCCTGCAGCGTGGTGATACGGTAGAGGTGTACCTCGACCGCAAAGAAGATCGCGATGGCCAACTCGTGCTTTCCAAAGAGAAAGCCGATAAAGTCCGCCGCTGGCAGCGCATTGAAGAGATCTACGAGAAAGAAGAAGTTATCGAAGGAACCATCATCCGCCGTATCAAAGGCGGTATGATCGTGGAGCTCTTCGATGGCCTCGAAGCATTCCTGCCAGGTTCGCAAATCGATGTGCGCCCGGTACGCGACTTCGACGCGTATCTGGAGAAGCGCATGGAGTTCAGAATTGTGAAGCTGAACCCCTCCAACGAGAACATCGTGGTATCGCACCGCGAACTCATCCAGGAGGAGCTCGAAGAGCAGCGCCAGCAGATTCTGGAGCAGCTCGAAGTTGGCCAAGTGCTGCAGGGAACGGTCAAAAACATCGTCGACTTTGGGGTCTTTATCGACCTGGGCGGTGTAGACGGCCTGCTGCACATTACCGATCTGTCGTGGGGCCGCGTATCGCACCCCAGCGAAGTTGTCGATCTCGACCAGGAAATCCAGGTCGTGGTGCTCGACTACGAAGAAGAGCGCCAGCGCATCTCGCTTGGCCTCAAGCAGTTGCAGCCGCATCCGTGGGACAACATCGGCGAGAAGTACGATGAAGACGAAACGGTCGAAGGTAAGGTCGTTTCGATTACCAATTACGGAGCGTTTGTCGAACTGGAGAAAGGTATTGAAGGGCTGGTTCATATCAGCGAAATGTCGTGGACGCGCCATATCAATCATCCCAGCCAAATGGTTTCGCTGGGGCAGCTTGTGGAGGTCAAAATCCTCAATATTGACGAGGAGGACAAGAAGATCTCTCTGGGTATGAAGCAGCTGGAGCCCGATCCGTGGGACGGCATCAGCGACCGCTATCCAGCAGGTACCGTGCTTACAGGCACAGTGCGCAACATCACCAACTTCGGCGTCTTTGTCGAAATCGAACCGGGTATCGACGGGCTGGTGCACATCAGCGACCTGTCGTGGACCAAAAAGGTGCGCCATCCAGGCGATATGGTCAGTAAGGGGCAGGACATGGATGTCCAGATCCTCAATATCGATGAAGATCGCCGTCGTATCTCGCTTGGCCACAAGCAGGTCAAAACGAACCCGTGGGATCAGTTCGAGAGTGCCTACGAAGAGGGTACCGACACCGAAGGCGAAGTGGTACGTGTTGAAGACAAAGGGCTTGTCGTGGAGCTACCGCTTGACGTGGAAGCCTTTGTGCCGGGTAGTGAACTCAAAAACGGCCCGCGCGAATTCCAAAACCACTACTTTGAGGGCGACGAACTCGACCTACGCGTCATTCGCTTCGACAAGAGCCGCAAAGACATCGTGCTCAGCGAAACGGCTAAGGAGCGCCAAGAGCGCGAAGCCGAGAAGCGTCGCGAGCGTCAGGAAGAGCGCCGCGAGAAGCGCGAGCGCCGTCAGGCCGTAGACCAATACAAAGAGAAAACGCAGAAGAAGCCCTCGGAGTCGAAGTCGACTTCGGGCCCAACTACGCTGGGCGAGCTCAGTGGGCTTGGCGATCTGAAGCGCGAAATGCAGGCTGCTGAAGAGGCCGCCCGCCGTGAAGCCGAAATCGATGAAGAGCAAGACATCGAAGCGGCTGAAGAAGCAGACGCCGATGCAGA
>CAZZCI010000195.1:0-1753 GCA_964653015.1 uncultured Rhodothermales bacterium | reverse complement strand
GCAGACGCCGATGCAGATGTTGAAGCTTCAGACGCTGATACAGATGCCGATGAGGCTCCTGCCGAAGACGATGATGCCGGCTTTCCGGATGACTTTCCGCACGTGAGCCGTCTGCAAGACGCAGGCATCACGTCAGTGAAAGCGTTGAAAGCCGTGGATGATCTGCAAGAGATCGACGGCATTGGTCCGGCGTATGCCGAAGACCTGCAAAATGCACTGGATGCGCTCGATAACGCGTAATCTGCACGTTTGCATAACTATACCAGCATGGGGCAGCTTCCTTTGGAGGCTGCCCCTTTGTATTGGTCCGTTCCCCCAAAAGCAACACATACTATATGGATACTCCCGAATATGCTCCCTCTGCAAGCAACTCAGTTACTGTGCGAGTTGCTATTGAAAACAAGCCAGGTATGCTTGCACAAGTAACCTCAGCGATTGGCCAACAAGGGGGCAATATCGGCGCGATTGATATTGTGCGCGCCCGAAAAACTGTGCTGATTCGAGACATCACTATTAACACGCGCAGTGATGAGCATGCCCGGCAAGTTATTACAGCGATGGAGGCTATTCAGGGCGTACGCGTGGTGGATGTCTCCGACCGTACGTTCTTACTCCATCTGGGCGGTAAGATTGAAGTGAACAGCAAGGTGCCACTGCGTACCCGCGATCAGCTGTCTATGGCGTATACGCCGGGTGTAGCACGCGTGTGTGAAGCCATTTACGATGACCCCAAAGATGCACATCGGCTTACCATAAAAAGCAATACCGTTGCTGTTGTATCCGATGGAACGGCTGTGCTTGGATTGGGCGATATAGGACCTGAGGCGGCTATTCCTGTGATGGAAGGAAAAGCACAGCTCCTGAAAGAGTTTGCAGGAGTAAGCGGATTTCCGATCTGCCTCGATACGAGGGATGTAGATGAGATTGTAGAAACGGTTGTGCGCATGGCTCCGGTATTTGGAGCGGTGAACCTGGAAGATATCGCAGCCCCCCGATGTTTTGAGATTGAGAAGCGGCTGTGTGAGCGACTCGACATTCCTGTCTTCCATGACGATCAGCATGGCACGGCTGTCGTTGCCGCAGCTGCGCTCATCAACGCACTTAAGATAGTCGATAAGGCGCCCGAATCACTGAAAGTGGTGCTTGTGGGCATCGGCGCGGCCGGCACCGCAGTCACGCAGATTATGCAAGATATGGGCGTGTCTAATATCATCGGGGTAGACCGCCAGGGGGCTGTCACGCGAGATCGCACTGACCTGAATCCGGCAAAGCGGGCCTACGCAGCACAAACCAATCCGAACAATATCAGCGGGTCGCTCTCCGACGTCATGACCGATGCCGATGTTTTTATTGGCGTATCAGGTCCAGGTGTTATTGATGTCGAGGATGTGCAACACATGGCCGATGATCCGATTGTGTTTGCACTTGCGAATCCGGAGCCTGAAATCCGTCCGGAGGATGCCTATCCCCATGTTGCTGTGATGGCCACCGGTCGCAGCGACTTTCCGAATCAGATCAACAACGTGTTGTGTTTTCCAGGGCTGTTCAAAGGGGCGTTGGCATGTCGTGCAACTGATATCACAGACAGCATGAAACTCGCTGCCGCCCATGCTATTGCCGAGACAATTGATGAGGGAAGCTTAACAGCTGACTATATCGTCCCGAGTGTATTTGACAAGGAGGTGGTAAACCGAGTGGCTGGTGCTGTAGAAGAGATGGCACATGAAGAAAACGTGGCACGGAAACGGACCTC
>CAZZCI010000194.1:2747-5198 GCA_964653015.1 uncultured Rhodothermales bacterium | reverse complement strand
GGGACAAAGCGTGCTACTCAGTCAAAGTCGGAGCATGACATAAAGTAGAAGCACGAAGGGCACCGGTACTTGCAGCCCTGGTTGTGCAGGCGCGACCCGCAGTTCGGGCAGAAGTCCCAGTAGTTTTGTGGAGACGCGTTGGTCGTCTCGGGAGGTGCGTCAGATGTCGCTGCGTCGGACGCTGCTCGATCAGAAGACGGTGTTGTTGGGGCAGAACGCGGGTCCATGAGACGAGGAGGTTGGCGAGAGGGTATCGTGCAAGCGGTTGTACTCGGGCCAGTCGACACGGTGCAGGCGAAATGTATAATCGTCGGTGTACACATGCAAGCCATCCCGCTGTTGTTGGGCACTGAACAGCGGTTGCCAGTGGAGGGGGCGATCCAGCACCACATCCAGCACCGAGCGTACCGCAATGCGCTGGCCTCGCACGTGTAGTTCGACCAGTGTGTTGCGCAGTTGAAAGTGGGTCCACAGGCTCGCTACGGCTAAAGCAGCGGCGGCGGCAAAAAACATAGACGGAAAGACCGAATCGCCCAGTAGCACCTGTACCAGCGTGACGATCATAACCGGCAGCATTAGAGCCCCTACCGGACGCGCCAGCGCCCGACTGTAGATTAGTCCCAGTCCTTTGCTGCCGGGATGCGCTACGCTCCGAAAGACAGCCGCATTATCCATCGTAGCCGGATGCGTCATTCACGTCAATAGACGGATCCCACGGGGCCGCCAACTGCTTCAGCTCCTCGCCAACGGCAGCATTGTCGGTGCGGTGTGCCCAAACCAACAGATTCCGCACCATACGCAAAAGCACATCGGTGGGGGTAGCTGCATCAAAGTACCCCTGCAGGGGCTGTACGTCCGCACGCAGCAAAAACCGTATGCAGTCGGTGCGGCTCATAGGCTGCCCATCATTGAACATATCAATGAACAGCTCCTCATCGTTTGTCATGTACTTCGCCACAAAATGCTTGGGCATGTTCACTCCATAGAGGGGCAGATCCAACCGGTTTCCCAGCAAGATATATACGACCGACAGACTGATTGGGATACCGGTGCGACGTTTGAGTACCCGATTCAGGAAGCTGTTGTTGGGGTCCTGATAGTCATCGCGATTGCCAGTAAAGTGCAGATCATATACCATGTATTCCGCCAGTTTCAGCGCGGCATCTACACCAGTTACATGCGGATGGCGCTCACGAAACGAACGAGCCATGTCATCCAGCAGCTCTTGCTGAGCCGGAATGTCGAGATCCGGATAGCGGTACCACGCTAGCACAAAAGCACCTTGCTCCAAGTCAGGATTCGGACTGCCCATGATGGCGTGCCAGGCGCGCTTCACCATGCGAAAGTGCAGGGGGCGCAGGCGCTTGTACAGACGCTCTTTCGTGGGCGCTGGTAGCGTACGGATGTGCGCCCGCAAGGCATCCAACTCATTAGGGCCATAGGTAGCTAGTTCGTCTTGAACTGCCGACTGCACATCGGCATCAGGATCGTCAAGGAGCGTGACAAGCGCTTCGAGCGTGGCGGCAGAAGGCATGACAACACAACGGAATAAATGATAGAAGCATGTTCTTACACGGTATATCTACGACGGAGATTCAACCCACCAAACATGTTTTTCAGGTCCGATTCTGTGCCATGCCCCCCAATAGCAAACCGCCCTCTGCAACGGCTGCAGAGGGCGGCATCCATTAGGTGGATAGAGCGATATGTTCGCTACGCTTCGTCCGGTTGATGGAATGGATACGCGTAGTGGCTGGGCGGCGTGAACGTCTCTTTAATCGAACGGGGCGAGACCCAGCGCTGCAGGTTCAGGGCCGAACCCGCCTTATCGTTTGTACCGGACTTGCGGGCTCCGCCAAAGGGTTGCTGTCCCACAACGGCTCCGGTGGGCTTGTCGTTGATGTAAAAGTTGCCTGCAGCCTGCTCCAGACGATCCATCATCGACCGGATAGCGGCTCGATCACGCGCAAAAACAGCGCCGGTCAGTCCATACGGCGAGGTTTCATCGACCAAGTCGAGCATCTCGTCGAAATCATCATCGTCGTAGACATAGACCGTGGTGACGGGGCCGAAAATTTCCTCCTCCATCGACTCGTAGTGCGGATCGGTTGCCCGAATCACGGTGGGATCGATAAAGTAGCCTTCGCTATCGTCGTAGGTGCCCCCAAAGAGAATCTCGGCACCATCGCTTGCAGCGGCCCGGTCGATGTACCCTGTAATCTCATCGAACGCGCGCTGATCGATAACCGCATTCACAAAGTTGGTGAGATCCTCGGGCGGCCCCACCTTGAGCTGTCCGATCTGCTCGTCTAGCTGTTCTTGAATCGCGGGCCAGAGCGAGGCCGGAATGTAGATACGGGAAGAGGCCGAGCATTTTTGTCCCTGATACTCAAAGCTGCCTCGTACAATGGCCGTGGCTACCTGTGCGGTGTTGGCACTAGGATGCGCCAC
>CAZZCI010000194.1:0-2647 GCA_964653015.1 uncultured Rhodothermales bacterium | reverse complement strand
GCTGTGGGTAGGTTGGCCTGAATCGCCGTGAAGTTAAACGGCGTGATGGCCAGCACAAAGCCCTCTAGAGGGCGATACTGCATCTGATTCCACACACCCGGACTGTTATCGGGCTGCTCCTGATACATTTGATCGGCGAAGTGCACGTTGAAGCGCAAGAAGTCGATCAACTCACAGGCCGAGTCGATTTCGGCTTGATGCACATTTTTGCCTTGTCCGAGCATAGTCGCTGCGTTGATCGTATGCCGCCACGGCCCCGCAATGAGGTCGGCCGCCCGCAGAAAGATCGCCGCTCGGTCGGACCAATCCATGGCCGCCCATTCGGCTTTGGCGGCTTGTGCCGATTCAATCGCGGCAGCCACCTCCTCAGAGCCACATTGGTGCACCGTACCCAGCACATGCTGATGGTCGTGCGGCACACGTACAGGGCTCGTGCGCCCCGTGTAGACCTCTTCGCCGTCGATAAACGCAGGAATGTCGGTGGATGTGGCACGCAGGCGCTTTAGTTCAGCCCGAATGGCCGCCCGCTCGGGCGTTCCGGGGCCATACGATAGAACAGGCTCGTTGCTCGGGGCAGGCGGGGTGCTTTGGGCATTTTGCATGAGGCGAAAGCAGGTTGATTCGTATCCAGACGTACAGTGCGGCCCAGAGCTCTTGAAAGCGCTTCGATGCGCCTATCAACGAACTGGGGCCGGTTGCATGTAACCTACGAGATGACGGGCGCGGTTGCAACGTCTACTCCGTGAACTGTGCGTGGGGCGAACCGTGTCTGATGGCGCGGGTACGGATGCATGCTCGTTTCCCCGATTTGCTTTATCGCCTTGTTCTGCCGCCCTATGAAGCTTGAGTGGTTTATTGCACTGCGCTACTTTCGAAGCGCTGAAGGTCAACGCGAAGGCCGTGGCTTTGTGCGCTTTATCACATATGTGGCCGTGGGAGGCGTAGCGGTGGGCGTAGCGGCTCTTATCCTGGCACTGGGCATTGTGCGCGGCTTCAGCCAGGAAATCGAAGGCAAACTGATGGATGTAGGTGCTCATCTGCAGATCGTAAGCTTTATGGATGAGCCTCTGGAAGAAGCCGAGGAGCTGCGGGCTACGCTGGAAGGCTACGACGAAATTGCCAGCATCCGTGCGGTAGCGGAAAATGTCGTCATCGCACGCGCTGGACCTACTGCAATTGAAGGCCTGGTGCTCATCGGCACAGACAAGTTACCAACTGGACTGCTACGCGGCACGGACCCACCTGCCCTCTCTGATGCAGTGCTGGTAAGCTCTACCATTGCAGACCGGTTTGGAATGTCTGCAGGCGATCGTCTCACGCTCTTCGCGCTCGACCGTACCGAGGGCCAAGGCACCAACCTTCGCCCTCGCGTAAAGCAGTTCGAGGTGGCCGACACGTATGCCACCTCACTCGACTTTGTGGATGACACGTTTCTGTTCATTGGGCTGGATGCTGCCCGGTCGTTTTTTGAGTACGATGCCGATAGCGTGTCCCGCTTCGAAGTAATGCTGCATGACGTATCCGACATCCCACGCATGGCTGAGGAGTTGGACAACGCCCTTTCGTTTCCCGCTGCTGTCCAAACCATTTACCAACAGTATTCAGGGCTTTTTGCATGGATTAACCTGCAACAGAACATTATTCCCCTTGTAATTAGCATTATCGTGATCGTTGCCGCGTTCAACATTGTGGGGACGTTGCTCATGCTCATGCTTGAAAAGACCCGCGAAATTGGGGTGCTTATGAGCCTGGGCCTTTCCGCCAAAAGTGTACGCCAGGTGTTTATGGCACTGGGTGCAGCTATTGGTGGGGTGGGCAGTGCCCTGGGGGCAGCATTGGCGGTCGGGGCAGGATGGGTGCAGCAAACCTATGGAATCATTCCGCTTCCCGCAGAAGCCTACTACATGGATACCGCTCCCATGGCGCTGGCTGCTACCGATGTGGCGCTGGTAATGAGCGTAGCCTTCGGGCTGTGCATCCTCGCTGCGTATGTCCCCGCTCGCGTAGCCTCTGGCATCGATCCTGTTCGCGTGATTCGCTTTAATTAGTCTCCCATTTAAGTTTCTTTCTATGTCCACCCTTGCAATTGGCGATAATGCACCTGACTTCGAGCTTTTCAATCATGATATTGAACCGTTTCAGCTAAGCGATCATCGCGATGCACCGGTTGT
This sequence comes from uncultured Rhodothermales bacterium, assembly GCA_964653015.1. Classification (GTDB taxonomy): domain Bacteria; phylum Bacteroidota; class Rhodothermia; order Rhodothermales; family Salinibacteraceae; genus Longimonas. The sequence continues at coordinate 476 of CAZZCI010000194.1, read as the reverse complement.
TCTCTTTTTCTTTCCTGGGGCGTTTACCAGCGTGTGCACCGATGAAATGAACACGATCAACAATGAATTGAGCGTCTACGGAGTGGAAGACGGGGCAACGGTTGTCGGTATCTCGACCGATTCGCCGTTTGTGTTGGATGAATACCGACGCGTGCATGACCTTTCGTTTCCCCTGCTGAGCGACCATGAGGCCAAGGTCTCTGCCGCCTATGGGGCCAAGTACAACAACGACTTTACGCCCATGCAGCTCGATCGTATCGCCAAACGATCGGCGTTTGTGATAGACACAGAGGGCATCATTCAATACGCCGAGGTGCTCGATAATGCGGGCAAGCAACCCGACTTTGAGGCTGTGCAAGCAACGGTGCAATCTCTACTTTAGGCAGCGTGCAGCTTCCCCCAAGTAGAACCTACGGGTTTATACACAACGCTCCGGGTAGTGTGCTGTCACACCTGAATGGTAGGGGCCAGAGACC
>CAZZCI010000193.1:0-5222 GCA_964653015.1 uncultured Rhodothermales bacterium | reverse complement strand
ACTACGAGCCTGAAAACGAGGCCTCTCGCTTCTCGATAAACGCTTGCACACCCTCTTTGTGATCATCGGTTTGAACGGCCAGGCTTTGGTGCAATGCCTCGTGCTCGATCGTCGCGTCAAGAGAGCTGGTTTCTGCATGCCGCAAGCAGGCTTTGGTCCACTGCAGGGCTTTCGTTGGACGCTGTGCAAAGCGGGTGGCATAGGCGTGGGCGTTCTCAAGCAAGGCGTCCGGAGGGGTGGTGCGATTGGCTATCCCCCATGCTATGCACTGCTCCGCTGGAATAGGATCTGACAGAGCAAGCATTTCAAAGGCCCGTGCATATCCCAATTGACGCACCAGAAAATACGCCACGCCGGAGTCAGGTACAAAACCAATGGAGCTAAAGCCCGCAACCAACACCGCGTCGTCAGCCATTACGCGCAGGTCGCATGCCAGCGCTAAAGCGAGTCCCGCACCAGCAGCTGATCCACCAATGGCAGCCACTACCGGAACGGGGCAGTCCACAATGCGACGGACAAGGGGGCCATACCGGTCTAACACGTGGCGGTGAATCGTTTCAGGAGCGGGCGGGGGGCGCAAAAACTGCAGGTCGGCTCCTGCACAGAAGGCCGGGCCCGCACCATGAAGCACAATGGATCGCACATCATCGTGATACGGTACAGTCGCGAACGCATCGCGTAGCGCCTCATCCAACTCAGGACTTAGGGCGTTACGCCGCTTCGGGCGATTCATTTGAATCGATGCAACGGCACCCTCAATGGATACATTAACAGGGGATTCCTTAGACATAAGAGATATATGAGAGATCGAGAAAGCAACATGTACGCGCCACATTTTGCATGCACGCTCTGACTCGTCTACGCAGGCCAGCCTCTAAAGTTAACAAACTCGATCCATCCGACTGCATCGCCAGTTAATCTTGATGATCATGCTCCTGATTTATACATTAACTCGTACTTAACTCTGTTAAGCGACCATGCAAATGGTGGTGCGCCGTCGTTTTCATGGAGTAGTGGAGTCGCTATGAGAGCACGTATATTCTTAATGTCACAGATCCCGATGAATGATACTCTTTGGTATGGATGGCTGATCGCTGCTGTTCTTTTGGTTGTAGGGGGCAGTGCTGCCCATGCGCAGAACGTAGAGGGCGTAGTTGTAGATGAAGGGGGCGAGTCGCTTCCGGGGGTTAACATTGTTGTGCAAGAAACACAGCAGGGCACCGCAACGGATGCGGACGGGAGATTCGCACTGAACATCCCCTTTGAGGATGAGCCCACCGTGCAGATCCGCTTTTCCTTCATCGGATTTGAGCCCCAAACCGTTACCGTAGATGGGCCCACAAGCAACGTAGAAGTGGTAATGCGCGAAGAAATAGCGCGCGGGGAAGAGATTATCGTGTCAGCGTCGCGCGTTGATGAACGAGTGCTGGAAGTGCCCGTCACCATCGGACGGCTGTCGGCACGTGATCTTACGTCGCGTCCGGCGATTGATCTAGTCGCCAGCATGGAGTCAATGCCCGGCATTGATGTGAGTCGCTCCAGCATGCTGGTGAACAGCCCATCAACACGTGGCTTCAACAGCACAAAGTCGGAGCGCGTCATCCAGCTTGCCGACTATGTGGATTTTGTGGCGCCGTCGCTCTCTGTCTATTCTGGCAACACGTCGGGGCCGCCTCGTATCGACTTAGAGAGTGTTGACGTGATCCACGGAGCCAGTTCGGCGCTGTATGGGCCAAACGCCTTCAACGGCGTCATCATCAAGAATACGCGCGATCCGTTTACCGATCAAGGGGTCGACCTAGAGTTGCGCGGCGGTACGCGCGACATGGTGGATGTGTCGGGGCGTCTTGCGCAGGGCTTCTTCGACAACCGTATTGCCGTTAAGCTGGTCGGACGTTTTATGCAGGCCAACGAGTTCATCAGTAGCAACTTTGATGCGCAGTCTATCGCCAACAACAATGATCCGGGCGATGGTCGTGGGTTTGCAGCCGTGAATCGGTATGGCGACCTGAACTTGAGCGACATCGACGCTACGTCTGACATTCTCGAAAACGCGGGTATTGACACCGATCAGCATAACATTTTCCTGCCTGGCTATTCCGAGGAGGCGCTTGTCGGAAGTGACCTCAATGCCAGTACGTGGCAAATCAATCCGATGGTTAGCGCACAACTCTCCGATGATGTTCGGGCAACGTACTGGTATCGTTTTTCGAGTAGCGAGGGCATTTATCAGAGCAACAGCCGTTTCCGGTGGGATGGTATCACCGTAAGCACCAACGCGGTAGAGCTTGAGGGCTCCGACTGGCTCCTACGCGGCTACCGCACAGCTGATAATTCGGGCGACAGCTTTGACATCAACCTGCTGGGGTCGCTCATGAACGCCGAGCAGGGGTACCGCATTGGCAACCGCTCACTCGACGATATGAGCGAGGCTGAGCGCAATCGGGCCGAGTTCTTGGAAGATCTAAATATCGGATATGCCGGTGCCTACGCGTTTGTATATGGCGATGCATATCAGGCTGCCATCGAGCAAGGCTTGAGTCCGGAAGAGGCCTTCGAGCAGGCGCAACAAGCGGCGGCAGACGTGCTTCCGCAGTCCGGGCAAGAGCGCTTTGACGTAGCCCGAACCGCCACGCTGAACCGCGCTACTGATGAAACCCGCCCGACCTTCGATATCAACTCAACCCTCTATCATGCCGAAGGGCAGTATACCCTCGACACGGAGCTCATTGAGGCCACACTGGGTGGCAACTATCGTCAGTATCGGCTCACTTCGGCAGGCACGCTGTTCTCGGATGGCGAGGTGGCCTCACCCATCAATCCCGATGGGACTCGCGATGTGCGCGATGGCATCGATAATTACGAATACGGCGGTTTCATGCGCCTCCAGCGTGGATTTGCAAACGACCGGCTCACGCTCTCAGCGGTAGGGCGTGTGGACGCGTTCCGCAACTTTGATACGCAGTTTTCGCCGCGCCTCTCAGGGGTGCTCACCCTGGGCGAAGAGCGCCAGCACAACATCCGTGTAAACTACGCTAGCGCCTTTCGCCCCCCAGCCCAACTGGATCAGCACATCTATCTGGATGTGGGACCGCTGCTACTCCGCGGCAATACGGGCGATGGCTATGTGGGGGCCGACCCAACCGGCGACCTTGAGCAACAGGTGACAAATGAGGCGTTGTTTCAGATTGACCCGCTTGATGTTGAAGAGATGGAAAGCATCGAAGTCGGCTACAAAACACGCATTGGCAACTTGTTTGCTGACATCAGCTACTATCGGAGCAATTATTCAGGCTTCATTGGCACGCGCGAGTTTATTGGTAAAGAAGATGGAAGCGCTATCACGGAAGCCGACCTGGATCGGGCCGACAACGATCCGCTCCGCCCGCGGTTGCTTCGTGTATGGGTGAACGCCGATGAGGACCTCACCACGCAGGGTATCCAAACAGGACTGGAGTATCAGTTCACACGAGGTCTTCGGTTTCGAGGCAACTACACCTGGTCTACCATTAGCGATGATGATCTGGGCGAAGAGGTGCGCCTCGGGTTTAATACGCCAGAGCATAAGTTTAACGTAGGCCTTTGGGGCGAGATACAAGGGCGGTTTACCTATCACGCCAATCTACGCTGGCATGACGCGTACCAGTACCAAATGCCGTTTGCAGAAGGCCCCATTGATGCGCAAACGTCAATTGATGCGCAGGTCGGGTACAACGTACCTCGCTTACGAACGACGGTTACCCTTGGCGGCACCAACCTGACTGACACCGATTATGTGTCGGCGTACGGTGCCGCTCCCATGGGGCGTATGGTGTACCTTGGGGTCGAGGTGAATTACTGATAAGCGGATTTAGTGGGTGGATGGTTTCCCCTCGATCTTAGTCTTCCGCCTCGATACATGTTTTAACGTGGTTCAATGGCCGCCCGGGATATCTGCGTCATGGCGAACGAATGGACGCTCTGCGTCCGACGTACAAGACCCGGGTGGTGGGTTGGGGAAGCTGGAGTGTTCCACTGGTGCATCGCCATGAGAGTAGGAATGTTGTCGCATCCGCCTCGCTCGAACCTGCCCGTCTGCGTTCTCGTATCATTGTACTTGCTTATTCTTGCTGACTAACCACTCCTCTCTCTGTTATGTCCACCTGGCTCATATACGGGGCGTACGGGTATACCGGGCAACTCATTTGTGCGGAAGCCGACCGGCGCGACATCTCTTTTTGTGTGGCGGGGCGCAATGCGGAGCGGGTGCAAGCCTTAGCACAGCAGTACGACGTGCCCGGATACCCCGTTGCTCTCAACGAAACCGATGCGCTTCACACCGCACTCGACACGGTCGATGGAGTGATGCATTGCGCCGGCCCCTTCGAAGATACGGCCCTTCCGATGGTTGAAGCCTGTTTGGCCACCGAGACCCACTATCTGGACATTACAGGAGAATGGCAGGTATTTGAGGCGCTGCAACAATACGATAGCAAAGCCCGGGAAACAGGCATTACCGTGCTCCCCGGTACCGGATTCGATGTGGTACCCACCGACTGCGTGGCCAACACCCTGTCCGATGCATGTCCAGAAGCCACCTCCCTGGCGCTTGGATTTGTGGGGCTTGGGTCCATCTCGCGAGGGACCGCACGCACAGCGCTTCGCGGATGGGGCGACGGGAGCCGCATGCGTCAAAACGGAAAGCTCGTTACGATTCCGGCAGGTACCCACACTCGCAGCGTCGATATTGCAGGACGCAAGCGCACCCTTACCGCGATTCCGTGGGGCGATGTGAGCACGGCGTACTGGTCGACCCAGATCCCCACAATCGCCGTGTACACCTACATCCCTGCGTTAATGCGCACCCTGATGCGCTGGGCCGATCGACTTCCCAACCTACTCCAGTCGCTTCTTCGTCCATTGCTGGATGCGTACGTGCGCCGCACCGTAGACGGCCCCGACGCCAACGCGCGCCAGACTGGGGCCTCGTACGTGTGGGGGGAAGTACAGGCGCCCGATGGCATCACATACACTGCACGGTGGGAGGGCCCTGAAGGCTACACCCTTACCGCCCGCACCTCTGTAGAAATCATGCATCGGCTGAGTACCGCCGCGTCGGTGCCGACTGGTTATCAAACCCCGGCTACGGCGTTCGGGGCTGATTTGGTGGAATCCGTTGAAGGAAGCTCTCCCATTTCAATTCAACAGACAGCCCCGTAGTACGTGCTTGGCGTGGTTCAATG
>CAZZCI010000192.1:3901-5254 GCA_964653015.1 uncultured Rhodothermales bacterium | reverse complement strand
GTGCCAGCAGGTGAAGCGCCTTGCGCGCCTCTTCAGCCCGCATCGAGAACGAAGCAGTCGTAGACATCAACACAGGAATCGGTCGGAAGAGCAACACGCCCCGATATCTCCCAAACGGCGTAACGGTTCCGTGCTCCACGTGCGCTGCAGGAACGCGATTCTGCCTGCGCCTTTCCATGTACATCCGATCTCTTCATCTATCGATTTGTGTAGTTGCATGGCCGACTTTCCACCCCTGCACCACGATCTGTTTCTACGCGCCGCTCGGGGCGAATCTACCGAGAAAGCCCCCGTTTGGATGATGCGCCAGGCGGGGCGCTATCTGCCGGAATATCAAGCCGTTCGGGCCGACCATCCGTTCTTTGAGGTGGTCAATACCTCCGAGTTGGCTGCGGAAGTCACGATTCAGCCCATCGACCGGTTTGATTTGGATGCAGCCATCATTTTCTCCGACATTCTTGTGATCCCGCAGGCGCTAGATCTGGAGGTGCAGATGGTGTCGGGCAAGGGGCCGCACTTTCCGGATCCCATTGAAACACCGAGCGATATGACGCGGCTCGATCCCTCGGTGGCCGACGATATATTGCAGCCTGTGTACGACGCCGTCACGCATACGCGCCACGAGCTCAACGGTCGCGTGCCGCTCATCGGGTTTGCCGGGGCACCGTGGACGCTCATGGCGTACATGATTGAGGGCGGCGGCAGCAAGTCGTATCGCAACGCCCGCCGCTGGTTGTATGCGCATCCGGAGGCGGCCCATGAAATGCTCGATACGCTGGCTACACTCATTGGTACGTACCTGATCAAGAAGGTAGACGCCGGCGCGCAAGCCTTGCAGATTTTTGACTCGTGGGCTGGACTGCTGGGGCCAGAAATATATCGCACGTTTGGGATTCCGTACCTGCAAGAGATCGTGGAAACGGTGAAAGCGGCTCATCCCGATGTGCCGTTTATCGCATTTGCGAAGGGCGCTCCGTATGCGCTTCCCGCACTGGCCGAGGCGGGATACGACGCGTTGAGTCTGGACTGGACGATGGATCCGCAAACGGTTCGCAATGCCGTAGGCCCCGACGTGGTGTTGCAAGGCAACCTGGATCCGTGTGCGCTATACGCCGAGCCCGACGCCATCCGGCGCCACGTGCAGCAGATGCTGGCCGCGTTTGGTTCGCACCGCCACATTGCCAACCTCGGCCACGGCATGCACCCCGACCATGATCCAGCCCACGCCAAGGTGTTCATTGATGCCGTGCACGAATACTCCGAATCGATGCGTGTAGCCTAACCGCATTACGAGCTTTTCCTTACCGCCCAACATGCCATGAATACGCCTACTTCGCCGCACCCCAACGCGTC
>CAZZCI010000192.1:0-3801 GCA_964653015.1 uncultured Rhodothermales bacterium | reverse complement strand
TCCTTACCGCCCAACATGCCATGAATACGCCTACTTCGCCGCACCCCAACGCGTCTACCGAACCGCTAAGCGACCTGTCGTTCGATGTGCTGGCCGTGTTGCCTCTGCTCTACGTGGCCTGGGCCGATGGCATGATCACGCCGAGCGAGCAGGCCGAACTGCGGGAGCGCTTGAACGACCTCGACTGGATTGATCCCGAGCATCATGCCACGATCATGTCTTGGCTGGATCCGGATAATCCTCCCTCGGCCACCGAATACCGCCGCTGGGAACGGGCCTTGCGCCGTGCGGCTGCAGAGGTCCCGCAATCAGGACGGGCATCGCTGGCTGCCCTAGGGGCCCAAATGGCTCGCGTAGGGGGCGATGGCGCGCCCGGTTTGCCGCGCAACGCTGAAGATGCCCTGCGTGACATCGAGGCGGCCTTGGGCGTGGCCGGACACGAAGTCGTCGATGAACTCCGCCGCTCTGGACGTCCCGATCCCGACGATGCGCCTACGGATGCATCGGGGGTGCCACGCAAGGCACTTCAAGCCTATCTCGACGGTCCGCATGCCGACCTGCGCAACCAGATCCGCACGTTGTTGACCGACCCGGTGTTTGCGTACGACTCCTCGCTGGGCACGCATGCCCATCGAGAGCGGGTGCGCTATTGGTGTACGCTGCTGGCCAACCAAGGGCTTGGGTCGTTGGCTTTTCCGGAGCAATACGGTGGGTCGGGGGACATCGCCAAGTTCATCGCTGCCTTTGAGACACTTTCCTATCACGATCTGAGTCTGGTCATCAAGTTTGGGGTGCAGTTTGGGCTCTTCGGCGGAAGCATCCACCACTTGGGGAGCCGCCGTCACCACGAGGAATATCTCGAAGACATCGGCACGATGGATCTTCCCGGCTGCTTTGCCATGAGCGAGTTGGGGCACGGCTCCAACGTGCGCGATCTGGAAACGACGGCCACCTACGATGCCGACACCGAGGAGTTTGTCATCGATACGCCCCACGATGGCGCGCGCAAAGAGTGGATCGGAAATGCAGCGGCTCACGGACGCAAAGCCACGGTGTTTGCCCAACTTCACACGCAGGGGGAGGACTACGGCGTGCATGCGTTTGTTGTGCCTATTCGCCGTTCGAATGGAACGCCGCAGCCGCGTGTCCGGATTGAGGATTGTGGCGAAAAGATGGGGCTGAACGGCGTAGACAATGGCCGGATCTGGTTCGATGCCGTGCGCATCCCCCGCGAAAATATGTTGGATCGGCATGCTACCGTGAATCCCGATGGGACGTATGAAAGCGAGATTCCGAGTGCGGGACGGCGCTTCTTTACGATGCTAAGCACGCTTGTAGGCGGACGCATTAGCGTGGCGCGGTCGGCCTGCAGTGCGGCGAAATCGGGACTCACCATTGCCGTGCGTTACGGCAACCGGCGGCGGCAGTTTGGCCCGCAAGATGAGCCCGAGGTACCCATTCTCGACTACCGTACGCATCAGCGGCGGCTGTTGCCTCGGCTGGCCAAGACCTACGCCATCCACGCCGCCCTGGCGGATCTGACGCAGACCTTCGCGGCGCGCAGCTCTGGCGAATCGCTTGAAGACATTGAGGCCACGGCCAACGCGCTGAAAGCATACAGCACGTGGCATACCACCGATGTGTTGCAAACGGTACGCGAGGCGTGTGGCGGACAGGGCTACCTGGCAGAAAATCGGATTGCTGCGCTTAAAGCTGATACCGATGTGTACACCACTTTCGAGGGCGATAACACCGTGCTTTTGCTACAAGTAGCAAAGGGGTTGTTGTCTGACTTTCAGCGGGAGTTTCGGGATATGAATGTGTTCAACATGGTGCGTTTTGTGGCATCGGATGTGGGCACGCGCCTGACGGAGAAAAACCCGATTGTACGGCGCAACACCGACCGGTCTCATCTGCGGGATCCCGAGTTTCACGCCAAAGCGTTTACCTACCGCACGGATGCGCTGTTGCAGTCGGCGGCCCGTCGCCTTAAGCACCGCATTGATGAGGGCATGGATACGTACGATGCATTTATTGAAGTGCAAGATCATCTGGTTACGCTGGCCAAGGCCGAGGCCGAGCGCGCCGTGTTTGAACGCTTCGATGCCTCGATCAAGAACGTTGCGGATGCGGAAGTGCAGGATACGTTGCGTACGCTCTGTACGCTCTTTGCACTGGAGGCGATTGAGTCGGATCGTGGCTGGTTTTTGGAGCAAGGCTATATCGAGAGCGGCAAGGCGAAGGCCATCCGGGCTGAGGTGAACGCCCTGTGCGCCGAGGTGCGCCCGATGGCGGAGGGGCTTGTGGATGCGTTTGCCATTCCCAATGCATGCCTGGGTGCGTCCATTGCACAAAAGCAGAACGATGTTTCATTTGACGCTGCAGTAGAGGTGCAGTAGGAACCCGGGCCTAATTCGCGCTGCAGAGCGGCTCTGGTGTTGCGTTACAGCTGGATGGTAGGGTGGGAGGCGTGGCAAGCTTTACGTCCTACCTCCCTTAAAAACCTGTCATAGTACCTCTCCTGACCAGCGAGGAAGGCATACGTTCAGTGTGGACAGTCTCGTACCGTCACAGCGTGCTGTGGTACCTGTTTAGTGTGGTACAATGACCGCCCGGGATATCCGCACCCCAGGAGTACTCGGTCGCGGTGCTCCCAGCGCTTCGCTCCTGATCCCGGGCTACGGAATAGCGCAATGTGAATACAATCCATAGCTGAGGACCGCTTGCGTCCCCGGCGATCTGTGTCACGCCGCTAAACGTGTGTATGCTCGGCATCACCACGAGAGACGGAATCATATCGCGATGCAAGTCATCCTGACGCCGCTAGGCGGAAGGATCTCAACGCCCTGCCTACGGGATCGCCACGAGAGGGCGCGTCCGATGGTCATCTTGAGGCCTACGGCAGATCAATTGCAACGCCATTCGTTTATGCGTGCCCACGACCAACTTCTTGTTTAATCATTTGTTTGTCGGTGCCAGTCGTCTCTAAACGGCGATTTGGGAAACAAACCGTGAATGGCACGATATGTGTTCGTGTGTATTTATACACGGTACGTTTCGTATGCTTTCCCCAATAGCCGGTGTATCCGGCGGAGGACCTACCTTCAGTACATATTTTGTGTGTGTGCAGCCCTCAATAAACGTGTGCACAGTGCTTTGCTCTGGCGAAGTGGAGGGGGTGCAACAATGAACGGTCACGTGCTTGTACTCAATCAAGACTATAGCGCGCTCACCGTGTGTAGTGTGCAGCGTGCGGTTATCCTATTGCACTTGCAAAAGGTGCATCTGGTCGAAGCCGTCGATGGAGAGGTCGTTCGGTCGCCCAGTACACGAATGCCATATCCGAGCATTATTCGGCTGAAGGCGTACGCGAAGGTCCCATACAAGCAGGTGATGCTCTCGCGCAAAAACGTACTCAAGCGCGATCATCATACCTGTCAGTACTGCGGGGCTCGCAATCGGCTTACGATTGATCACATCCTCCCGAAATCTCGGGGCGGACGCGACACGTGGGAGAATTTGGTGGCAGCGTGTGTGTCGTGCAATAACCGTAAGGGCGATCGTACACCCGAGGAAGCAGGCATGACGCTCGCCCGAGAGCCGTTTCGTCCCAGTTACGTCATGTTCATCCGCGATTTCGTGGGCACGCTCGACGATACCTGGCGCCCCTATCTGTTCTTGTCATAGGTAGGTTGGAGGGCCCTGAACATGCACGGCCTGACGGCACAAGATTGCGCCCCAGGAGCACTTCCTCCCTACGGTCGGGGCGCTTTGCTGCGCTCGCAATGACATGCTCAAAGA
>CAZZCI010000191.1:0-5348 GCA_964653015.1 uncultured Rhodothermales bacterium | reverse complement strand
TGCAGGGAAGCAGCGTAACGCAAACCGAACGCGTAACGGTCGTGCGCTAATTCGGCTGCATTGGATGCGATAGATAGCGCATCCTTTGCTCACCCAATATGCCGCCTCGATGGAGCAATACGCTCTGCCGGGGCGGCTTTTTTGTTTATGGGTGTGCTTGAACACATGAGAAGTCCCCTATTACCACGTGTCGTGTCACAGGTCAATGTGTGGTTTGCAACGCGCCCCGTTTTAATGTTGTCATCTTGAGCGGGGCGGCTCCGCCTAGGAGACGCGGAGTCCTGACACGAGCGAAGCGACTGGCGAACGTAGTGAGTAACAATCTCCCCCGAAATGAGCAGGGTCGCTCGATTGATCAGAGGCTGCTGAGCGTCGAACAGCCCCTGGAGGCGTCACAGCACGCTGTGACGGTACAAGGGCTCTGCACCTTCCATAGCCGTTTTTTGACCGAAGTGCGACGTAGCGTTTGACACAACCCTCCCAGCCTAACATTCAGGTGCGACAGAGAACTAGCGGCATGACCGGCCCTTTCTGCGTTGCCACACGTGCTGAAACACTCCAGCGTCCCAGTCCACCGCCTGATTTCTTTTCCTCGGATTGGTATGTCGGACGCAGAGGGGCCGAAGGTCATGCCGGTTGTACGTCGCGACGAGGGCGCAAGTAGGGATGCTATCGAAAAGACTCCACCGAAAGGATGCGATCGCGTCCTTCGGTCTCGTCGGGGCGGTTGGTGGCGACCACGAGGAGCCCGCCTCGCTCGACTTGCTCACGCTGCACCGCCTTCACCATGGCGCGCCCGGGGGCATCCAGGTTAGTCGAGGGTTCATCGAGCAGCAGAACGGGCGGCTGTGCGAGCAGTGCGGCGGCATACTTCACGCGCTGTCGCATGCCTGACGAGTACGTCCCCACGCGGTCATCGGCACGGGAGGCGAGCCCTACGCGGTCGAGCACCGCATCAATGCGAGAGGTCGCTGATGAGAGGCGCCGGGCTTTGGCCAGAAACTGCAGGTTCTCGCGGGCGCTGAGCGCATCGTACACCCCCAGATAGGGCGCTACCAGTCCAATGTGCCGTGGACGGTCGGCTCCTTCGATGGAGTGCGTCTCCACCTGCATGGAAACCTGTCCGACTGTGGGCGTGAGCAATCCGAGCAGGATGCGCAGCAGGGTAGACTTGCCCGAGCCGTTGCTCCCGGTGATGGCCACCGATTCGCCGCCGTGCAGCGTAAAGCTCATCTGGCGAAACAGGAGCAGCGCCCCGAATTGCTGTCCGAGGCCTTCAGCAGACAGTCTGATTGATTCCCAGTGCGGCATGCGAAAAGACGTGTTAAGACGAGATTTGAAGCGAAGCATCCGTCCGGACAGCAGTAGCCTGCGCGGTGGGTGTGCACAGCGCTCGGGCCATGCGCGGGGTGGTGTAAGCGTAAGCTGCAGGCCCGTCGGCAGCAATAACGAGCAGCCCGGCCCGGGCGCCCTCACCGTTTGGATGGGCGTAGCGCGCTTGCATCGACATCAGCAGGCGTTCGGCGGCGGCTTGGGGAGAGGCGCCGTGCGTGACGGCGTCTACGGCTCGCACGCATAGGGTGTGCCCCGCAATGGCCTCGCCCCATCCGGTTGCGCAGGCCGCGGCGGTTTCGTTGGCGTAGTACCCGGCTCCAGGAAGCGGCGAATCGCCCACGCGTCCGGGCCACTTAAACGGCGTGCCCCCGGTTGAGGTGGCGGCACACAGATGTCCGTTGGCGGTGCGTACCACCGCGCCGACGGTGTCGGAGGGCACCTCTGGGGGAAGAAACGAGGCCGAGGAATCGACCGTCGAGCCCATGGCTTGCTTTGCTGTGTATTGGGCAAACCGCTCGTGCTCGCGGGCACAGACCAGTGTATCGTTCTCTACCAGCGGCTGGCCAATGTGCTGAGCAAACGCCTCGGCGCCGCGTCCGGCCAGGAGCCGGGCCTGTCCGTGGTCGTCGGAGGTATCGCGCTGCGCGGTGTTTGGATGCAGCAGGGCGCGGGCGGTGCAAATCGGATGTGCAATGCGCTCCACCGCCATTACGCCCCCGTAGTGCCCGGTGGCTCCGTCCATGAGTCCCGCATCCAGCTGCACGCGTCCATTGCGGTTCAGCATTGCGCCGCACCCGGCATCGAAAGCGCCGTGGCCTTCGAGCGTGCGCACCACCTCGGTGGCCGTATCGACCGCCGCATGGGGGGACGCGAGTTGTTCAGCCGCCGTGTGCACTGCCGCCTGCAGGCCATCGCGATGATCGTCGCAGGCGGCATCCGGAATAGCCCAGGCGCCGCCATGGATCAGCACGAGCGGTCCCGATGCGTGAATTGACTCCGATACGCCCTGAAAGCGGCTCATTACGTCATCGGTCCAAGAATCGAGGACACGTCGCCCGCCAGTTGCGGATGCTCCAGTGCGGGTTGCAAACGATCAACAAGTCGGAAGTAGTCATCGCGCACTTCGGGACCCACCGGGTAGGCCGGGGGCAAATCGATATCCAGCGGGTTGACCGGATCCCCATGTTTCCAAATGCGAAAGCACAGATGGGGACCAGTCGCCAGTCCCGTGGCGCCCACGTATCCAATCACCTCCCCTTGCTCCACCTCCTTGCCTCGGCGCATGCCGTCGGCAAAGCGGCTCATGTGAAGATAGCCGCTTGTGTAGGTCGAATTATGGCGGATACGTACGTAATTTCCATTTCCGCCACTGCGTGCGGCAAACTCGACCACGCCGTCGCCGATTGCGCGGATGGGCGTACCCGTGGGGGCGGCGTAATCAACGCCATGATGCGCTCGGTATTCGTTGGTTACCGGGTGCAACCGTCGGTTCGTAAAGCCCGAACTGATGCGCGTATATTCGAGCGGGGCACGCAAGAACTCGCGGCGTAAGCTGTTGCCATGTTCATCGTAGTACTCAGCGCGCTCCTCTTCGTGCTCCTGAAAGCGGAAGGCGTAGTAGGGCGTGCCGCGATGAACGAGTCGCGCGGCAATGACATCGCCTGGACGAATGCGTTCACCTTCGATGGAGCGTTCTTCGTAGATCACCTCAAAGCGATCGCCGGCTCGAATCTGGAAGAAGTCGATCTGCCAGGCAAACACATCGGCAAGCTTAACCACGAGCTCCGGGTGGGCGCCTTGGTCGACCATGGTGTTGTAGAGGGACCCGTGAATGGGCCCAGAAACGCGCTTCCAGGTAGCCTCTACCTCGCGCTCGGTAACGTACGAGTTCTCGGGCTCTTGCAAGTCGTACACCACGTAGCGCGTGGCGCCCGCCTCGTACACGGCGTAGCGTGCCTCCTCGCGCTGCGGGTCGCTGTAAATGTGTAGCGTGCGCCCTGACCGCAGTCGCCGCACGTCAAAGATATCTTCGGCCTGCTGGGCTACGGTAACGACTTGTTGGTAGGAGAGGCCGTAGTCTTGCAGCAGATGGGCAAAGGTTTGGTTGCGCCGAATGGTGCGTTCCGAGATGTTCCAGTTGCGCTCTGGGATGCCATACGCATCTACAGAAGGCTCAGAGGCCTCGGCATCGGGCGCCTCATCGGCGACTGTGGTGAACGGTTCGTTGGCATCAGGGGGGTGGGTAGCGCTTCCATCGTCAGGGGTGTAGAGTACAATGGTGGCAGCCAGCGCAAGGACGATAAGGCCGCTGGCGAACAAGCCGCCACGGCGAAGCGTGTTGGAGGTCATCATACGTGGGGGGTTGGGGGGTAACAGCAAACAGATGAATCGGGTCGCTACGACGATTCAGGAATCCAGGTGTGCTCGGGGGTGTTGGTGACGTGGTTCACCCAGCGGGCAGCTACAAAGAGCAGATCCGACAGGCGGTTTAGATACACCAGCGCTTGCTCGTTGAGCGGAGTCGACGCGCTGGCCTCTACGCTCAAGCGCTCGGCGCGGCGGCATACGGTGCGTGCATTATGCAGCGCGGCGGCGGCCGGAGAGCCGCCGGGCAGGATAAAGTGTTTCAGCGGCTCCAGATCCTCTTCGAGTCTGTCGATGTGGGTTTCGAGGGCCTCGACATGGGAGGCTTCGATGCGTGGCACCACCGGCTTGGCGTTTTCAGGAGTGGCCAGGTCGGCCCCTACGATAAATAGATCCTCTTGCAGGGTTTGCAGAAGCGGACGAAGGGGCTCGGTGGCGTTGGTTGACGCAAGGTGCGCACGGGCAATGCCGATGAGCGAGTTGACTTCATCAACGGTGCCGTATGCGCGAATGCGAGGGTGGCCTTTGCCAACGCGGTCGCCGCCAAACAGAGCGGTGGTGCCGTCGTCGCCAGTGCGGGTGTAAATCGTAGCCATACAGAAGGAGGTCAAGTAGCGGGGGTAATTAGAGCGATGCCGGGGCTGCGGGGCCGTGTACGTGGAGGCGCAAGCCGTGCGGTGTGTTGGTTGGTGTGGCCTCCACCCCAAATACCTCGGCCAGATGATTGCGGGTAAGTACCTGTGTGGGGGCCCCTTCCACAGCTACGCGTCCCTGATGAAGCAGGACGAGGCGGTCGGCAAACCGGGCGGCGTGTTCAAGGTCGTGCACCACAGCCACGACGGTCTCCGAGGCCGTCTGGCGCTCTTTAAGATGCTGGAAGAACGAGAGCTTATACTGGATGTCGAGGTGGGCAGTGGGTTCGTCAAGCAGCCAGGCTGTTGGGGTTTGCACCAGCGCCTGGGCTAGAAAGGTACGCTGCCGCTCGCCGCCGCTTAGCGAGGGTACTGTGCGGTGTGCCAGCGGCACCAGATCCATTGTGCGGAGGGCTTCATTGACGTGGGCATGGTCTTCATCCGTGAATGACTGCATCCACCCGCGATAGGGGGCTCGGCCCAGCATCACCAACTCGCGCACGGTGAAATCGAACGCCACATGCGGTGCCTGTTTTACCACCGCCAGGTGGCGCGCTCGGTCGCGGTGGCTCCATCCATTCAGGTGCTGGCCACGGAAGTGCACCGATCCGGCATCGGGCGTCCAGCTGCCCGACAGCACGCGCAGGAGCGAGGTTTTGCCACTTCCATTGGGGCCAATTACACCAACCCACTCCCCCGCGTGCGCTTGAATCGAGGCGGCATCCAGGATGGACTGTCCGCCGCGTATCACCGTAACCGATCGGGCTTCAAGAAGCGACATGCGCCTGCTTCGTTCAAATAGGAAAGCGTTGAGCGCACAAGCGCGCTGCGTAGTGGGGCCATATAGGTCCACAATCATCATACCATACAGCCTGCAGAACATCCAATGCCGCCGTGTTACATGTACGAGAATTGTGGGGCGGGCAATCCAATATCGAATTGCATCGGAGAACTGTCTATGTCATCCCATTCGGGCGCGCCGGTGTTCGTAATGATGGTCAGCCCTTCTTCCTCGTC
>CAZZCI010000190.1:0-5373 GCA_964653015.1 uncultured Rhodothermales bacterium | reverse complement strand
GTTCAGGACAGGCAAGCGAGCCTGTGAGCGCGATCCAGGATCCAGAACAGGCAGGTACCCCACAAGCACAGCAGCAGGCAGCAGCCCTGGCAAGCAGAGCAACAAAGTGTCGAAACAGGGCTAAATATCCCAAACAGATTGTTTAATACCAACCCCGCGTGCTTAGTTATGGTGTGCATGCCTGGAGATGTAAATGGATAAGCGAGAAAAACGTCCATCCTCACACGAGGCCAAAGGCCGACTGACGAAGTAAATCCGGGTCTTTGCCCTGAGTAACACCACAAGCCTGCAACCAGATTTGGTATAAGTTCAGCATAGCAACGTGTCTCTATGGCTCATTCGTTTGGTTTATCGCTGCGCCGCTGGTGGCATCGTCGGGGTCTGGCAGACTCTCCGCTGCGCGATGTCTTCAACGCCCCGCTCCCTGCGCTGGGTGATCCGGTGACCAAGGCGCGTTTTGTGGCGGTAGACCTGGAACTGACCGGCCTCGACCCGCAATCTGATCAGATCGTGTCGATGGGATGGGTGCCGGTAGAGAACGAGCGGGTGCGATTGCAACACGCCCAGCGGCACTACGTCGAGATCAGCGGCTCCGTTGCCGAAAGCGCGACCGTCCACGGCATTGTGGACAACACACTGAACGAAGCCATCCCCCTGCAGGAGGCTCTCGCTGCGTTACTTGAGACGCTCCCCACCTCCATCTTGATTGCCCACCACGCACCGGTCGAAACCCGCTTTTTGAATGCAGCGTGCCAGCGACTGTACGGCGCGCCGCTGCTCATTCCGGTGGTAGACACCGTGGCATTGGGCCGCCGCCTGATGGAGCGCGGCAGCCGTTCGGCCTCCGACCATACCCTGCGGCTCCCTGCACTGCGTCAGCACTTCGGACTGCCCGCCTACCCGGCGCACGATGCCCTCACCGATGCGGTGGCTACCGCCGAACTGTTCCTCGCCCAGTGCGCTCACTTGCGCGGAGGGGGAACCCTGCATGTGCGTACGGTGCTGCGGGGGTAGGAATCCCAAAATGTATGCAACGACGCATAGCTTCACAAGTATGGGGAACCGTCCAATCCAAACCCTCCAAACGTCCGCTCTTCCAAACCTCCACACGTAACCATGCGCTTCCTCCACACCGCCGACTGGCACCTGGGCCGCCTGCTCCACAAAAAGCACCTCACCGAAGACCAGTCCGATGTGCTTGACCAGTTTGTCGCCGCCGCCGAGACATACGAGCCCGACGCCATCATCGTGGCGGGCGATATCTACGATCGCGCTGTACCGCCCTCTGACGCAGTTGAGGTGCTGGACGAAACCCTCTCGCGCCTTGTCGTCGACGCCGACCTGCCCGTCATCATGATTGCTGGCAACCACGACAGCCCCGACCGCCTTGACTTCGGTTCCAGTATCCTGCAGCGTCAGGGCCTGCATGTGCTGTGCCACCCGCGCACGGATCCGATTGTATTGGAGGATGCGCACGGCCCCGTCTACATCGCCGGTCTGCCGTACACCCAACCAGCGTACGCTCGCGAAGCATTTGAATCGGATGCGCCCATCCAGTCGCACGAAGACGTGGTAACTGCCCAACTCGATCACCTGCGCCCCCAGATTCCCGATGACGCACGCTCTATTGCCGTCGCCCACATCTTTGCGCAGCGCGGTACCATTGGCGACTCCGAGCGCACGCTCGTGGGCGGTGCCGAGCATGTACCTACCGAATTGTTCGATGGATTCGACTACGTGGCGCTGGGCCACCTGCACCGTCCGCAGCGCATCAACAGCGATCGTATTAGGTATGCCGGATCGCCGATGAAGTACTCGTTCAGCGAGCATGCCCACAAAAAGTCGTTCTACGTAGTCGATATGGATGCGCACGGGACGTGCACCATCGAAACGGTGCCCTTTACGCCGCCCCGCGACCTGCGCTGCATCGAAGGCGACTTTCACGAGGTGCTTGCGCAAGGCCACGATGACCCCAATGCCGACGACTACCTGAAAATCACCCTCACGAATCGCGGCCCCGTCACAGATGCAATGAGCCGGCTCCGTGAGGTCTACCCCAATTGCCTGCAGATCGAGTTTCCACACGTCGAAATTGACGACGAAGACGACCTGATTGCGCCTGCTGAAAACGCCTCCCCCACCGATGTTTTCCGCGAGTTCTACAGCTATGCCACCGGTCAGTCGTTCGATGAAGAGGACATTGCCATTCTTGACCAGGCCCTCGAACGCGTCGACGCCAATCGTCGCAACGCGTAACCTCATCCGAGATCGCTTTTTGCCCACGCGCCGCTCCTACATACGATGACGCTTGAACGCCTCCAGTTTGAACAATTCGGTCCGTACGCCACACCACAGACCATTGATTTTTCCGACTTTGCCGGACACTCTCTGTTTCTAATTCACGGCGCCACCGGCTCCGGAAAATCGTTCGTGCTCGACGCGATATGCTACGCGCTCTACAGCGAATCGTCGGGTTCAGAACGGGATGCTACCGAGTTACGCAGTCACTACGCCACCAAAAACGATCCGACCGAAGTCACGCTCGACTTCCGCCTGGGCGGCAAAGCATACCGTGTATGGCGACGTCCGCGGATGGAGCTTGCCAAGAAGCGCGGCAGCGGCACTACCACCCGTGGCCCCGATGCCGAACTGTACGACCGCACCACCGCTGAAAACGGCGAACGCGGCACGCTCCTGGCCGAGGGCAAGCGCGATGTTACTGCGCGCATCGAATCGCTGCTCGGTCTGGCAGTCGATCAGTTTCGTCAGGTTGTGCTGCTGCCCCAGGGCAAGTTTCGCGACTTCTTGTCTGCCGATTCCAAAGCGCGCGAGGACATCCTTAAGATGCTGTTCGAGACGCAGCAGTATGCCGATCTCGAAGACGAACTCAAGACGATGCATGGTGAGGCCAAAGAAGAAACGCAAGCGCTTTTAACTGAGCGCAAGACGGTGCTTTCGCAACACGACGTGGATACGCTGGAGGCCCTCCACCAAAAAGAGAAGAACTGCACGCAGACGCTTTCCGAGAAAAAGGAGGCCCAGCAGCAAGCCAGCGAGAAGCTTAAGCAAGCCAAAGAGGCCCTGCAGACTGCCCGCGACCAGCAGCAGCGACTTGATGCCGTGGCAGAGGCGAAGGAGCGTGTTAAAACGCTTCGCAGCGAGCAAGAACAACAAACTGCCCGCAAACAGCGCGCAGAAGAGGCCGAGCAGGCGCAACGCATTGCCAGTGCCGATACGCTTTTAACGGACCGCACGTCATCAAAAAACGATGCGAGCACGGCCCTTCAGACCGCTCAAAAGGATTTCGAGCAGGCAACGGAGCGTCTACAGAAGGCCGAGTCTAAGCTAAAAGCCGAGCAAGCAAAAAGCGATAAACGCGACACGCTGGATGATCAGATTCGCACATTAAAAAGCGCACGGTCGGATGTGCAGGCCCGTGCCGAGGCGCAGGACGCCGCCACCTCCGCTCAGAAAACGCTTAAAGCCGCCCAGGACGAGCAGGCGACGCTGAACGACGAAATCGCCCAGATTACGGCTGATATCGAAAAGGCCGAGTCAACGATTGCCGAGCACCGCGAAGAAGCCCAGTTGGTTGACCAACGAAAACGCGACGTATCCACATGGAAAGAGCGGCTGGAGCGTGCGCGCGCCTTGCGTGAAACCAAAGAACAGCGGCAAAAAGCCAGGCAGTCGCTTGAGGAAGCCCGGGCTCGTGTTGAGGAGCAGACTGAGACGCGTGACGCCAAAAAGGAACAGGTGCGTGCGGTGGAGCAGGCGCGCGATGAGGGCTATGCCAGTGTATTGGCCGCCCAGCTTACAGACGGCGAACCCTGCCCGGTATGCGGCTCCACCAACCACCCTGCTCCTGCCGACGATGCCCACGACGTGCCTGATGCCGACGCTCTCGAATCGGCACGCAATGAACTTGATGCTGCCGAATCCACGCTGCAGACGCTCCAGAAGGAAGAGACCGAGGCCCAGCGGGCGGTAGACCAGCATACCAGCAAAATTGAGGCGCTACAGGATACGGATGCTGCGCTGACCGAGCACACCGTATCCGAGATCGAGGCGAAGCATCAAGAGGCCAAAGAGGCGCTGTCTTCTGCACAGACGGCTCAGAAAAACGTCGAAACGGCTACCGAGCGCCTTGACGCACTTACCGAGACGCTGACCGAGAAGGAGGAGGCGTTAGAGACGAAAAAAGAGGAAGTGCGCGCAGCCCAGAGCACCTATGAGCAGGTCACAGCCCGGGTGGAAGACCTTACCGAACGCGTGCCTGACGGCATCGAAACGGAAGAGGCGTTGGATGCAAAGCTATCCGATCTTGAGGAGAAGCTTTCTGCGATGAACAAGGCACTGGAGGAGGCGGAAACCGCCAAACAGAAGGCCGATAAGAAGCAGGCTGCCGCGGAAAGCGCCCTCGCTACCAAACGCGAGGCCCTCGCAACGGCACAGCAAAAATATGAAGAGGCCCAGTCGCGCTTTCGAGAGGCCCTGCACGAACAGGGGTTCGAAGATCGTACGGCCTACGAAGCGGCCCGCATGGATGCCGACGCCCTTGAGGACCTGCGCGCGACGATTCAAGAGGTTGACAAGAAGTGGTCCACCGCGCAATCGAATCTGAAGGAGGCCAAAGCAAAGGCCGAGGGCATCAGCGATCCCGATGTGGAGAATGCCAAAGCGCAGGTTGATGCGCTGGATGAACGCATCAACGAACTGAGTCAGGAAATTGGCGCGCTGGAAAGCACGCAAGCCTCTCTTCGCACCGCGTTGGAACAGCTGTCGGAACTGAAAGAGAAGACCGCCGAGGCTGAAGCGAAGGTGGAGCGGATTGGCCACTTGAGTCAGGTGGCACGCGGCACGGGGGCCAACAAACGCAATATCAGTCTGCAGCGCTACGTGCTGGCGGCGCGCTTAAAGCGGGTGATAGAGGTGGCCAACGTGCACCTGGAACGGATGTCGCAGGGGCAATATCGCTTGAAGCGGGCGACCACGCTCGACGATGCGCGCCGCAGCGGGGGGCTCGATCTGCGTGTGCACGACGCCTACACCAACGAAGACCGTTCGGTGAGCACGTTGTCGGGAGGCGAGGGGTTCAACGCCTCGCTGGCGCTTGCGCTAGGGCTTAGCGATGTGGTGCAGCAACGCACCGGCGGACGGCACTTGAATACGCTCTTTATCGACGAGGGCTTTGGTACGCTCGATCAGGAAACGCTTGACCGAGCGCTGAATGTGCTGTACGATGTGCAGGAGCAGCAGAGTAGCCGGTTGCTGGGGGTTATCTCTCACGTGACCGAACTGAAACGCCGCCTGCCGGCCCGCCTCACCGTACAGTCCGCCCAAGATGGAAGCCGGATCAAGGTGGAGACCTGA
>CAZZCI010000189.1:0-5374 GCA_964653015.1 uncultured Rhodothermales bacterium | reverse complement strand
ATTGTGGACCTGGAGACAACCTATGAGCGGCTGCGGGGTGGGTGAATGGGGACAATCTGTCCGCGACACATTCAATCGCCGTAACGTTGTTGTCCCTCTCCCCCTACGCCTGGATTCGTCGCGCACATTCCATCTGTACAGACGTTGAGTAGCTATGCACACCCCTACTGCATGGAACCGCTACTTGCTATGAAATCGTCTGTCAACGGATCGCCCCCCAACACACCGCCTCATGTCGTCATCATCGGTGCAGGCTTTGGTGGGCTACACGCCGCACAGGCGCTGCGGCGCTCGCCGGTCGAGGTCACGCTGGTGGATCGCAACAACTATCACAAGTTTCAGCCGCTGCTCTACGAAGTGGCCATGGCTGGACTGGAGCCGGATGACATCGCCCACAACGTGCGCGACATTTTTCGCCGCGACGACAACATCCGCTTCCGAATGGGCACCGTCACCGATATCGACACGCACGACCAGCGCATCGAGCTCGACAACGGCTTCATCATGTACGACTACCTGATTGTAGCCGGGGGCGCTGAGGTCAACTACTTTGGCGTAGAAGGTGCAGAGGAGCACGCGTTTCCGCTCAAAAATCTGACCGACGCCATCAACCTGCGCCACCACACGTTGCGTCAGTTTGAGCACTACGATCAGCATAGGCACGAGTCGCCCGAGGCCATTCCCGAAGGGATGCTGAACTTTGTGCTTGTAGGGGGCGGCCCCACCGGCGTAGAAATGGCCGGGGCGCTGGTCGAACTCTTCGATACGCTGGAGCGCGACTATACGACGTTTTCGGTACGTGAGCAGGCTCGCGTCATTCTGTTGGAGATGCAAGATGCGCTGCTTCAGGGCTACGACGACTCGCTGCAAGACTACACGCGCCGCACGCTCGAAAACCGTGGGGTGGATGTGCAAACCGAGGCCACCGTTGAGCGCGTTGAGGCTGACGCCGTAGTGCTGGCCGATGGCACGCGCATCCCAACGCGTACCCTCGTCTGGGCTGCAGGCGTACAAGCCAGTCCGCTGGCCGACTTCCTTGATGCCGAGCAGCTGCGCAGCGGACAGGTCGTCGTGTCCGATCACCTTACGCTTCCCACGCATGACAACGTGTTTGTCGTTGGCGACATGGCAGCCATTGAACGCCAGGAAGCCAGCGATTGGCTTCCCCAACTGGCACAGGTTGCCATTCAGTCGGGCGAGCATGCCGCTAAGCAAATTCAGGCGGATGTGCGCGGCAAAGAGCGCACCGCGTTCTCGTACAGCGACTATGGCCAGATGGCGACCATCGGACGCAACGCGGCGGTGGCCGAGCTGGCTGGCGGACTCAAATTCAAGGGCGTGGTTGCCTGGCTGATGTGGGTCGTCATCCATATTGCCAAGCTCGTGGGCTTCCGCAACCGGGCCAGTGTGTTTATGGACTGGATCTACAACTACTTCACCTACAAGCGCCACGCCCGCCTCATTCTGGACGGCCCCGCCTCTCAGCCTGATGACCACGCCCCATCTCCACGCACAGAGCCCACCTTGCTGATGTCCTCCTGATTCTCGCACTGCGTTATGAACCGCAGCCTGCTGTTGTCAACGCGCCATGAAATGGGTGGAAACTGTGAAGAGTCGTGCGTATATTGAATGATGAACACGCTTTCTTATGCGCAATCTGCCTGCCTGTTATGTTTGCCCCGATGCGCGTTGTTGTACTTCTTGTTGGAGGTGCTCTTTTAGGCACCCTCGTACCCGATATTGCTGAGGCTCAGAAGGCCAAAGATGACCTGGCGCAAGAATATCGGGTCGCCTACACCATCATCACCTCGCACGACTACGATCCGGATGCGGCACCCGCGGACACCACCGAGAATGCTAACAATCCGCAGTCTGATGCGCGCTCCCAGGCCCCCACTGTTCGTCCAGGGGGAGCCGGGCAGCCCGCCGAAGCCTACGATGGCTCGGGCTACACGCCCCCAGCCCATACCGAGGCCGACATTGCGTTTATGCAAGACATGATCATCCATCATGCGCAGGCCATCGAAATGACCGACATGGTCGATTCGCGCACCGACAACGAGCAGTTGCGTCAAATCGCGCTACGCATGGAGCGCTCGCAGGCCGATGAAATCCACCAGATGATGCAGTGGCTCAAAGATCGCGATGCCGAACTGCCTACGCTGCCGCCCGCCGTAGCCGAAGCCATCGGCCATGAACCGGACGAAGATCATGCGCATCACCATGAGGATCATGATGACCATGCCGAGCATCATGATGGGCACCACAATCACCACGACATGCATGGCATGCTCAGTCCAGAACAGATGGACGAGCTGGCCCAGGCCGAGGGCGACACCTTCGACCGGCTCTTCCTGGAGTTCATGATCTTCCACCACGAAGGGGCCATCATCATGGTGGATGACCTCTTCGACACGCCAGACGCCGGCCAAGAAAGTGCCATCAACAACTTCGCTGGACATGTAGAGGCCGACCAGCGCATCGAAATCCAACGCATGCAGCGTATGCTCGACGCCATGAGCTAACACGCCGCGCCGTGACATCCCCAAACACGTTTGTGCATCCACTTAGCCTCCGTTTGTCTGTATGACCTCCCTTCGTATACTCATCGCCACCGTAGCGCTTAGCCTGCTGGTTGGCGCCTCTGCTGTTACCGCTCAAGATACCGACGACCCATGGTGGGACCCCGACGATCCGCGCATTGGTCTGGCTGCTGGCTGGTTTGATGCCGAGGAAGCCGCCCTGAACATGAACCTGTTGGCCTCCGAGCCGCGCCCTGATCCATTTGTCGATCCCGATAATCCGGGCGATCTTTCGTATGCCAACTCCGACATTGCCTTTCGCGATAACTACGCGATTGTGGGCAACTTCATGGGCTTCATGATCTACGACATTGCGGACCCGACCAGTCCCGAGCTGGAAGTGACGGTCGTATGCCCCGGTGGCCAGGGGGATGTGTCGATCTACGGCGATCTGGTCTTTATGTCGGTGGAGGAAGCCCGCGGGCGCCTCGACTGTGGGGTGCAGGGCACCTCGGGGCCCGTTGATGAGGAGCGCTTCCGTGGCGTGCGTATCTTCGACATCAGCAATATGACCGAGCCTGAGCAAGTGGCCTCCGTGCAGTCATGCCGTGGCTCGCACACGCACACCATCCTCGACTCGCCCCACGACGATGAAAACCTGTACGTGTACATTTCGGGCACCAGCTTTGTGCGTCCGGGTGCCGAGTTGGAGGGCTGCTCCGATGCCACACCGGCTGAAGACCCGGAAACCTCGCTCTTCCAGATTGAAGTGGTGAAGGTGCCTCTCGATGCCCCCGAAGACGCACACATCGTGAACGAGCCCCGCGTATTTGCCGACGAAGAAACGGGCGAACCCGACGGACTGTGGCCCGGTGGCGACCACGGAGAGGGCACGCAGCGCTCGCGCGAAACCAACCACTGTCACGACATCACCATCTACCCCGATCTTGATCTGGCTGCCGGAGCGTGCTCGGGCAACGGCATCTTGCTCGACATTTCAGATCCGGCCCACCCGGAGCGCATTCAGGCGGTGGAGGACGAAAACTTTGCCTACTGGCACTCCGCCACCATCAACAACGATGGCACCACCGTGCTCTACACCGATGAGTGGGGCGGCGGCGTTTCGCCCCGGTGCCGCGCCGATGACCCGGTCGAGTGGGGCGCCAATGCGCTCTTCACCCGCGACCCCGAAACCAATGAGATGGAGCACGCTGGATACTACAAGCTGCCCGTCCCGCAGGAATCCACTGAAAACTGCGTAGCACACAACGGCTCGCTCATTCCGGTGCCCGGACGCGACATCAAGGTGCAGGCGTGGTATCAGGGCGGCGCATCGGTGTTTGACTTCACCGACCCCGCCAACCCCTACGAAATCGCGTTCTTCGATCGCGGTCCCATGAGCGACGACCAGCTCCACGTAGCCGGCTACTGGTCTACGTACTGGTACAACGGCCACATCTATGCCACCGAAATTGCACGGGGCTTCGATGTGCTGGAGTTGGAGCCCAATGAGCATCTCACTGAAAATGAGCTCGAAGCGGCCAAGCTCGTCACGTACGACGAGTTCAACGCCATGCATCAGCCTACCAACGAGTGGCCCGCCCACTTTGCGGTGGTGCGCGCCTACCTCGACCAGGCCGAGCGCCACGACGCCCTCGATAGCGATTACGTGCTCGATGTGTCTGATGAGCTCGACCGCATCGAGGCCATGGACGATGCCGCTGCGCAGCAGGAAGCCCTAAACGCACTGGCTGCGGACCTTACCGAAGCCACCAAAGACGGCACGCCCGATCCCAGTCGGGTTCACACCGTTGCCGATGCCGTTAACGATCTGGCTGCTTCGCTCTGATGTCTGACTCCCCCTCATCCTCCATGCGGGCCGTCCGGTTTCATCGGTACGGCCCGCCCGAGGTGCTGGCCTGCGAGTCCGTAACGTCCCCACGCCTGTCGGCAGGGCATGTTTTGGTGGATGTGCATGCCGCCGGTGTAAATCCGGTGGACTGGCGTTATCGACAGGGGCAACTCCGATGGATCGACTGGGCACGCTTTCCGCGCATACCCGGTGCCGATGTTGCAGGCACCATCCGCGCCGCAGCCGCCGATGTGTCGGATTTCGCTCCGGGCGACCGCGTGTTTGCGATGCTTGACACGCTACGCGCTGGCGCATATGCCGAGCAGGTGGCGGTTCCTGCCGATCAACTTGCGCACGTACCCGAGAGCATCTCCCTGATTGATGCTGCTGGAATTCCCTTGGTGGCGTGTACCGCGATCCAGGCCCTGCGCGATCTGGCTCAGTTACAGCCCGGTGAGCAGGTGCTTATCAACGGAGCATCCGGCGGCGTAGGAACGGTGGCTGTACAATGGGCCGCTCACCGACAGGCTATCGTCACGGGCGTATGCAGCCACCGCAACACCGATCTGGTACGCACACTCGGAGCCGAACAGGTCATTGACTACACTCGCCACGACATCACCACGCAGTCTGCGGCTTTCGATGTGGTGTTCGACGCCTTCGGCAATCTGTCGCTGGCCGATGCGCGTCCGATTCTTCGCCCCGGCGGACGTTTTGTAACGACCGACATTACACCTACGCGCCTTATCGAAGGCCTCACTTCGCGTCTGCGTCTGGGACCGCGCAGCCAGGTTGTGGTCGTCAAGCCCAGCGGTGCGGACATGCAGCACATCGCGGATCTACTGGAAAGCGGCGCACTCCGTCCCGTTACCGATCGCACCTTTCCGCTCTGCGAGGCCGCCGCTGCCCACCGCTACAGCGAAACCAAACGCGCCCAGGGGAAGATTGTGCTCGTCACCGACCGGGGAGCGGAGTGACGTGCCCCAGATCGCCGGGGACG
>CAZZCI010000188.1:0-5396 GCA_964653015.1 uncultured Rhodothermales bacterium | reverse complement strand
CGCGGCCCAATCAACACGCTGGGGTATGAATCAGTCTGCTGAAGAAGTATGGGAGGCATGCCTCGATCATATTCGTGAGCATGTAAGCCGCCAGAGCTTCAAGACATGGTTTGAACCCCTCACAGCGCAGTCGATCGAAAACGAAGACGATCTGCGCAAGTTGACAATTCAGCTGCCCAGTCGGTTTTACTATGAATGGCTGGAGGAGCACTACTTTTCTCTTCTCCGCAAAACGGTAACCCACGTATTGGGGGATGACGGGCGCTTGTTTTACGACATCCAGAAGTCGTCAGACACGGACTCGTCCAGCGCGGTCGC
Source organism: uncultured Rhodothermales bacterium (assembly GCA_964653015.1). Lineage (GTDB taxonomy): Bacteria > Bacteroidota > Rhodothermia > Rhodothermales > Salinibacteraceae > Longimonas. Next base: position 5,078 of record CAZZCI010000188.1, on the reverse strand, counting down.
CTCGGCGTCAGCCTCGTCCGGTTCTGAGACGAGCCCATCAGCTCCCCCCGAGCGCTCGGCGGCATCGCAGGCACCGCGTTCTGCTACACAAGCCGCAGGAGGGGCTCCCCCTGAAACCGAGACAGACGATTTGGATCCGGTGCGCAATCCATTTGCTATTCCGGGCATTCAAAAGGCTACGATCGATAGCCAACTGAACAGCAATTACACTTTCGGGCGTTTTATTGAAGGGGATTGCAACCGCTTGGCACGCAGTGCTGCCTGGGCCATTGCCCAGGAACCCGGTGGTACGAGCTTTAACCCATTTCTGATTTATGGCGGGGTAGGGCTTGGCAAAACGCACCTGATTCAGTCAATTGGAAATCAGGCAAAAGACGACGGAACTGCTGAAACCGTACTGTATGTGTCGAGCGAACGCTTCACAACCGAATTTGTGCAGTCGATTCAGCGGAATCGGATCAGCGAGTTCTCGATGTTCTACCGGCAAATTGACCTGCTCATCGTTGATGATGTGCAGTTCTTTAGTGGCAAGGAAAAAACGCAAGAAGAGTTTTTCCACATCTTCAATGCGCTGCATCAATCAGGACGCCAGATCGTCCTCTCCGCTGATCGCCCCCCTCGCGAAATTGATGGCATTGAAGAACGTTTGTTGTCCCGATTTCAGTGGGGACTCTCCGCTGATGTGCAACCCCCAGGACTTGAGACGCGCATCGCTATTTTGCAACGCAAGGCCGAAGACGACGGCGTAGACCTTGACCAGGAGGTTATCGAGTTTATTGCGCATAACATCAAAAGCAACATTCGCGAACTCGAAGGAGCGCTCATTCGTCTGCTGGCTCATGCCAGCCTGCACCAACGTGAACTCGATTTGGGGCTGGCCAAAGAGGTGCTTCGCGACCTGATGCAAGACGTACAGGTCAACCTAACCATCGAAGAAATTCAGCGCATCGTGTGTGAGTACATGGAGATTGACGAAAACCTTGTGCGCGACAAAACCCGGAAGCGCGAGGTGGTGCGCGCCCGGCAGATCGCCATGTACTTCTGTAAAGAGATGACTCAACATTCGCTCAAAACGATTGGGTTACACTTTGGCGGGCGCGACCATTCTACCGTCATACATGCTGTAAAGAGCGTAGAAGATCAAATTGACACCGACAAACAATTCCGCGACCTTGTTCAACAGGTTGGGCGCAAGATCGAGTTACGCTCTCGCTAACCCCTTGTACATCTCTCTAAAACTTGGGACGGCTTTTGCACCCGACCACGCGAAAGCCGGATCTGTTCAGTCTACACACCGTACACACCGTTCCGAATCTTCCGCGATCTCACGCCGACGTCGCCATGAAATTTTCTGCGTCCAGTTCCGACTTACTTGAAGCCCTGAATACCGTGAAGGGGGCCGTGCCTTCAAAGAGCACGATGCCCATTTTGGAGTCTGTGCTGTTTGAACAGAGCGAAGATGGGTCAGCACTCACATTGAGCGCTACCGACCTTGAAATATCGATCGTCCGTAACGTGGCGGTGCAGTTTGCCAGCAACGGAACAGCTACGCCGCAACAAATTGCGGTGCCTGCCAAGCGACTCATCGATACGCTGCGTGCACTGCCCGACCAGCCCATCTCGTTTGCCGCTGACAGCGACTTCGAGATCCGGATGGAAACCGATCAGGGGCACTACAAAATGGTAGGTCACGATGGCGACGACTTCCCCGATCTACCTGAGGTGGATGCCAACCACGAAATTGCAGCCGAGGGGAGCGTTATCAGCGATGCAATCGGCAAAACCAACTTTGCTGTGAGCAAAGATGCCTTACGCCCAGCCATGATGGGCATTTACTTTCAGCTGAATGCCGATACCAGTCGTATTGTAGCTACCGATGGACATCGGTTGGTCAAACTTGACCGTTCTGATTTAGCGACTGATGGCGAAGAGGTATCCTTTATTGTACCGGAAAAAGCGACAAAGCTGGTACAGCGTATTTTAGATGACGATCTGCTGTGCACGATCGGCGTAAGCGACGGGCACGTAAGCTTCGCCATTGACAATGCCCGCGTGATTGCCCGGCTCATTGACGAAACCTACCCAAACTACCAGGCCGTCATTCCCGACGGAAATGATCGTGAGTTAGTAGTCAATCGTGAAGCTATGCTCAATGCCGTGAAGCGCGTCGGGCTCTACTCCAGTAGCATGACGAATCAAATCCGACTGGCGCTCACAGCAAGCGAAGTTACCATTTCTGCTGAAGACATCGAGCGCTCCAGTGAAGCAAAAGAAGTTGTACGCTGCGAGTATGACAACGACCCAATGGAGATTGGCTTCAACTCGGAATACCTGACTGAGGTGCTCGGTAACATTACCAGCGAAGAGGTGTTGTTTCGTCTTGGCTCGCCCAACCGAGCCGGCATCGTAGTTCCCCATGGCACCGAAGACCCCGACATCCTAATGCTCATTATGCCGGTGATGCTGAACACGTACGCCTAGCCGTTAGCGGGCTCTCACCTTGTTGCTGCCAACGTGAAAAAGGCCGCTTGTGCTTTCAAGCGGCCTTTTCTATATCGTTGGAATCCTGCTGTACGAAAATCTTTTGATACCAAATCTGGTTGCACGTTCTGGACTCGCTTCTCTGCACGACACCGTATGGACGCCTCTCACCATCCATACGTCCATACATCAACAGCGCATGCGGAGTTGATATGATAGGCTCCCTACAACTGGGCATCATCGGGAAGGCTTTCGGGGACCTCCATTGGGTAGTGCGTTTGTATCTCTTCTAGAAGGGCAGATGCCTCATCGGCACGGGCTCCTTCGCCAATGACTACGTACCGGAACGCGTCGCGTGCGGCTTCAACCTCTTCTTGGGCCAGGTACGTTTTACCCAGAAAGAAACGTGCTTCCAGCTGCAGAAACGAGTCAGAAGGTTCCGAATCAACAAGCGCCTCGAAATGCTCTTGAGCAGTCGTAAGCTTGGCCTCGTCGAAGCGCGGAAAAAGCCCGAGCGTGGTTACGTAGGAGCGCTCCAGCGTTTCTAATGCCAGCAAGAACGTCTCGTCATTGCTTTGTGGCACAGCCTCTACGCTACGAGTAGTAATTTCGTAGCCTTCAACGTTCATCTGCTCGCTGTCGAGCGCCGCCATCCGTTCAGTGGGCGACTGCATCATAAGGCTGATGACAAAAAGAACTCCGTAGAGTATCAGCATGGCTCCTGCCCCTGCCAAGCTGTACGTCACATATTGTGGGATCTTCGCAATACGATCGACCAAGCCCGGCTCGGTCGAACCGTTCGTTGTAGAAGAGGAGCCGGAAGGTGATACGGAAGGCGCTGTTCCCGTATCATGATCTGATATGGCCTCAAAGTGGCGAACAGGGTCTACACTCGTTTCCGTTTCAGAAAACCGCTTGCGCATCTTGGCTACACGAGTACGCAAATCGCTATTATGCTCAAGATGAGCCTCCACCTCTGCAAAGGCCTGCTGCATAGCCGGGCTCCAGGTGTCAAGCAGCTCGTGCTCGGTGCGTACGACGTACAAGGCCAGCAGCGCATTGGGCAATGGGTGAGGAGCCTCTGACTCTGGAGGCAGCTCGAGATGATGAAGTCGCTGATCAAGCGCCTTCACCTCAGCTAGCAAACTGCGAAGCGATTCTTGATCCGGATGGCTGCGAATGGCCTCTTCCAGTTTAGCTTGCTCAGCCGAAGACAGATCAGGATACCGAAAAATACGTTCTTTAATCGAAATCATTACTTCACGATGTGATATTCATATCAGGAAAGCTACGCACAAGGAGTTAATTTCGCTTAGTTCAACTTCGCTTAGTTTGAATGCCTATTATAGGTGGAGACTGCCTGCAAACGCTATAAGAGCACGTTTCTGCTTCGAAGTTGGCATATGGGTAGCTTTTCAAACACAACTTGGCATGTGTAGGGCACATAAAAGACCGAATCATAACGTAGGGTGTGCGGGATCAACCAGTTTTTTACGATCACTCAAACGCCGCTTTCACATTGAACACATGATACAAGCAGAGAATGTACCAAATGATGAAAGCGCCGCCCCATCAAGAACTGGAGTCGGAGTAGTCATAAACCACTGCCAATGCGTCATGAAGCCGTTCGTCTTCGTTTAGCACTTTAATCGCACGCGATCGATAGGTGCGAATCGTTGCCGGCGACTTATCAAGGCGTTCTGCGATTTCTCCGTATGTTAGTTGGTCAAAGTAATACAGTTTAACGACACGACGCAGATATGGGGGAAGCCGGCCAAGCGCCTGCTGTACTAGTATGCTCTGGAAGCCGACCGAGTCGTCGAGTCGTTTTTCTGCTTCCGGTTCTCGGATTTGCGGAGTGTACTCGCCATCAACCGGGACGGTGTCTACACGTCGTCGATTTACATAATTCAAAAACACATTTTTTGCCAACCGACTTACCCAGGGAGCATATTTGCTCGGTTCTTTAATCTGGTGTCGGTTTTCTATCACCTTCTCATATGATGTAGAAATAAGATCTGACATGTCAGCCGGAGAACGAACGTCGCCGCGGACGTGCTTTTTAGTAAAGTACACATATAGATAGGCGTACGTCCACATATCTACCACTTTCGCATCATTTGCCTCGGCCTCCCTACAACGTCTAAAAGCAGCACCAATCGCCTGCGAATCATCAAGGGCAAAGGGAAGACGGTCCGTAATCGCTTTCAGCTTAGAAGAGGCAGACATAAAACCTAAAGCAAGTTTGCTTTTGCAAAGCTATTGGAGCACTGCTTGATCGTTGAGCAACGTGGAGAGGTCCCTTTGCATAGCGGATCAAATATGCAACAGCCTACATGACTGACGGGGTCCACCAAAAATCACGTTTACAACGGGTTATCGAAAGAAGGTGATTTTACATAATTGCTTAGCTGTTCAAGATCTATCGAACGCAAAAGGAATCCCGCATGCTTGTGCATTGTCCTATTTGCGGGTAAATGCTATACTGTCATTTGTAACATAGTAAAGCCACTCTCTAGTTCGAAGAGAAAGCCGCTCACTTTCCACAAAATCAGCACAAAGCGTCCCCGTTTTTCTTCAAGTCGCATACGCGCTCT
>CAZZCI010000187.1:0-5458 GCA_964653015.1 uncultured Rhodothermales bacterium | reverse complement strand
AGTACTCGTTCGCTAGCGCTCACAGCGCCACGTCGGTCGCAAGCTTCCTCCTCGCGATGACAATGTTGTACCATCACATTCAGGTGTGACACACCAGTAGGGCTCCTCATCTTCTTTGGTTGCTGATTGCCTATCGTACTATGCACGACGAATTTTGCCATCTGCACTGCCACACGCAGTATTCGCTCCTCGATGGAGCCGCTGGGATTGATACCATGCTCGACCGAGCCAAGCAAAAGCAGATTCCTGCTGTTGCGATCACCGACCATGGCAATCTGTACGGCGTGCCGGAGTTTTACACGACAGCCCGCAAGAAGGGCGTGCAACCGATTATCGGATGCGAATTCTACCTTACGCCTAGCGGCATCCACGACAAGACCGACAAAACCCGCTACCACCAGGTGCTGCTGGCAAAAAACGAAGAGGGCTATCAGAACCTCATCAAGCTGTCGTCAAAGTCGTTTACTGATGGGTTTTATTACAAACCCCGCATCGACCATAACCTGCTTCGTGAGCATCACAAGGGATTGGTAGCGACCACCTGCTGCCTGCAGGGCGAGGTGCTTCAAACCATTCTGAACAAAGGGGAGGAGCGCGCTCGGCAGGTGTTCGAGATGTATCTCGACATCTTTGGCAATGACTACTACATCGAGCTGCAAGACCATCGCATTGACGATCAGAAGACGTGTAACGAGGTGTTGGTGCGCTGGGCCCGTGAGTACGATGTGCCGGTCGTTGGCACCAACGACGTCCACTACGTAGATCAGGAAGATGCCGAAGCGCAAGACGTGATGCTCTGCCTGCAGACGGGCAAGCAGTACAACGATCCGAATCGGATGCGCTTTGAGAACGATCAGTTCTATATGAAGGGCGCGCACGAAATGCTAGACGCCCTTTCCGACTTGCCTGATCCCCTTCAGCAAAACGCGCTGACCAACACCGCAGAGGTGGCCGCTAAGTGTGACTTTGAGCTGCCCATGGGCGATTTGCTCATGCCGCATTATCCCATTCCTGATCGGTTCAACGACGACATGGACGCGTATTTGCGCCATGTAACGTTCGAACGGGCCAAAGAGCGCTATGAGGAGCCGCTGTCGCAGCGTGTGGTTGACCGGCTGAATCACGAGCTCGGCATCATTAAGGAAATGGGGTACGCCGGATATTTTCTTATTGTGCAGGACTTTACCGATGCTGCGCGTGAGCTCGACGTACGCGTGGGTCCGGGGCGCGGATCGGCGGCGGGGAGTTGTGTGAGCTACTGCCTGGGCATTACCAACGTGGATCCGCTCAAGTACGACCTGCTGTTTGAGCGTTTCTTGAACCCCGAGCGCGTGTCGATGCCGGATATCGACATCGACTTTGATGATCGGGGCCGTTCGAAGGTGATTGACTACGTGGTGGAGGAGTATGGACGCGAAAATGTGTGCCAGATAATCACGTTTGGAACCATGGGCGCGAAGACCGTCATCCGCGACGTGGCCCGCGTGCTCGACATCCCCCTGAGTGAAGCCGACCGCATCGCGAAGATGATTCCCGACGGCGTTGGGGTAGACCTCGACGACGCCTACGAAGAAGTCCCCGAGTTTCGGCAGCTCAAGCAATCCGACAATCCCAAAATACGCCGAATGATGCAATACGCCGACGTGCTGGAAGGCTCGGCGCGTCATACCGGGGTACACGCGGCGGGCGTCATCATTGCGCCGGGTGAGGTGAGCGATTATGTGCCCATCAGTGTGTCAAAAAGCAAAGGCGAGAAGGTCGTTACCACACAGTACGATGGCGACTGGGTGGAGGAGTTTGGCCTGTTAAAAATGGACTTCCTGGGACTCAAGACGCTTACTGTCATCAACGACACGCTGGATCTTATCCAGAAAAAGCATGGGATTGAGATCGATATTGAAGAGATCCCGCTCGATGATGAGGAGACGTACAAGCTCTTTCAGCGTGGCGAAACCGTCTCCATCTTCCAGTTTGAGTCCACTGGCATGCGCGAGTGGCTCCGCAAGCTCAAGCCGACCGAGCTCAACGATCTGATTGCGATGAACTCGCTGTATCGTCCGGGTCCGATGGAGAACATCCCCACGTACATTGCCCGCAAGCACGGCGAGGAGGAGGTCGAGTATCCGCACCCCATGCTCGAAGAGATTCTGGAGCCGACCTACGGCATTCCGGTTTACCAGGAGCAGGTCATGCAGATGGCCCAAGAGATGGGTGGCTTCAGCCTGGGCAAGGCGGATATTCTGCGCCGCTGTGTGACGGGCGATACACTTGTCGTCGATGCAGACACCGGAGACCGGGTCCGTGTCGATGAGGTCGAACCGGGGATGTCTATTCTTACACTTGATGATGAGTACAAGCTCACACATACACGCGTTACGGAACGGTTCGACAACGGACGCAAACCCGTCTATCGCGTTACCACACGCAGTGGGCGCGAAATCACACTCACTGAAAACCACCCGCTCCGCACCGTGCGCGGATGGGCACACCTATCTGACCTGTCGGAGGGGGATGCCATTGCCGTGCCCTCCGTGCTACCGGTAGCGGGACGTGAAGCGCCCGAGCGGGCACGCGTGGAGACGATTGCTTTCCTAATTGGGGATGGACAGACGGTACAGCGGCAAGGCTATGCCACGGCACGGTTCTACAATAGGGATCCTGCGGTTCTTACAGCATACAAAAACGCTGTGACACAGCTTGGCGCCGAAACAAAGACCTATGAGCATGCAAAGACCGGTGTCCAAACTGTGACAGCCCGTGGGAAGGAAGGGACCAAAAATCCCATCACGGCTCTGGTTCGTGAAACCGGCATCATCGGACGCGCCGAGTCAAAGCGGATTCCTGAGGAGGTCTTCCGGTACACGCCTGCACGGCTAGCCTGTTTTGTGGGCTGTTTGTTTAGCACCGATGGCTCCATTGAGAAGACCAGAATCTCGTACAGCACGTCCAGCGCTACGCTGCGCGATGACCTTACCCATCTGCTGCTTCGTCTTGGAATTCCAACTGTACGGCGTGCGCGCGAAACGACGCACCGAGATAACTATGAACTGCTCATAACCGACCAACGCGATGTTCTTCAGTTTGCATCGGCGGTAGGGCCATACATTGTAGGGGTAAAGAAAGAAGCGCTGCGCCGATTGGCGAACCAGGCGTCAGAGCGACAGCGTAGCCACTCAATTTACAATGTGCCTGCAGCGGTTACACATGAAGTGAAACGGGCAAAGTATGCCAGTGGGCGCTCTTGGCGAGAGGGAGGCGAGCAGGTTGGGCTTCCAGGGGGTAATTTGTCTTCGGGACTCAACTTCTCGTCACCATCGCGCAAGCTCAGCCGCCATCGTTTGCAAGCACTCGGCGAGGCATTTGATAGCCCGGAATTGCAGCACATTGCCAGTGGCGAGGTGCTGTGGGATCCCATTGTATCTATCGAACCTGTAGGAACGCGCCGGGTCTATGACCTGGCCGTGCCTCCGCACGCTAACTTCGTCGCCTCGGATGTGGTGATCCACAATTCGATGGGGAAGAAGAAGGAGAAGATCATGAACGAGATGAAGGGCGAGTTTGTGGAGGGGGCTCGCGCACAAGACGTTGATGATGCGACCATTGAGGAGGTGTGGGATCTCATGGCGAAGTTTGCGGGGTACGGGTTTAACCGCTCGCATGCCGCGGCCTACTCGATTGTGGCGTACCAGACGGCCTTCCTCAAGGCGCATTACCCGGCCGAGTTCATGGCAGCGGCCATGACGAACGAGATTGGCAATAACGATAAGCTCAGTGTGGTGCTGGAGGAGGCGCGCAGTCTGGGAATCGATATCTTGCCGCCTTCCATCAACCGCAGCGATGTGCAGTTCACCGTCGACGACGGCGCCATTCTGTTCGGGATGGGGGCGGTCAAGGGCGCCGGGACGGGTGCAGTCGAGGCTATTATCGAGACGCGTGAAGAGCATGGTCCGTTCAACACAATCTGGGATCTCACCGAGCACCTGGATCTGCGCACCGCAGGTAAGCGCACGCTGGAAGCCCTCGTTAAAGCCGGGGCGCTCGATGAGCTTGAAGGGCATCGTGCCCAGCTCCTGGAGGCTGTAGATACGGCAGTGCGCTACGGACAAAAGGTGCAGGCCGACCGAGCGGCCGGGCAAAACTCGCTCTTTGGAGATGGTGGAGTGGGAGCCGATGAAATGGAACCCGCACTTCCAGACATCGAGTCGTGGCCGAAAGCGCAAAAGCTGAAGTCAGAGCATGAAGTCATTGGGTTTTACGTGTCGGGGCATCCGCTCGATGAGTACAAGGCCGAAGCCGAAGCCTTTGCAAGTGCCCGATTTGGCGACACCGATGCGCTTGAACGGATGATTCAGCATGCCGGAGGCGACGGGCGCGGACGTAATCGGGGACCAGTACGCACCTTTTGTGGCATTATCACCGAAGTAAATCGCCGTACCACGAAGAGTGGCAAGCCTATCGCTTTTGCGACCATCGAAGACTTTACCGGGCAGGGCGAATTGGTCTGCTTCTCCAGTGTGATTGACCGTATCCAGCCGTACCTGAAGGTCGACAATGTCGTGCTCGTAAAAGGCAATGCCGAGATGCAAGGCACTTCGGTGTCGGTCGTTGTGAAAGAGATCTTTCCGATGTGGAAAGTCCGTGAGCGGTTGGTCAACGAGGTGATCTTAGATGTGGATGCGCCCGCATTAGATCGTCCGACCTTGAACCGGTTACGCGATTTATGCAATGAGCATCGCGGCAATTGCACGTTGTTCTTCGATGTGAACGCGCCCGAACTCAATCACTCGGAGCGGCTGCGGAGTCGCAAGTTTGTGGTGGAGCCTACAGCCGAGTTCATGCGCGGCGTCAAGCAATTGCTCGGCCCCGATGCCGTGACGTTGAAAGGCAAGCAGTAGACGGGCCCCTTCTTTGCGTAAGAAGACAATACCGCATAGGAAAACCCCGCTCCATAGCCTGGAGCGAGGGCAAGGGACACGATAGTCCCCTGTATTGTCTGGGTAGCGTAGTGCCAATGATCCGGCTACGTTGTCAGAGGAGATCTCGGCTTTACGTTGCACCTCGATCAAAAAACGGCCAGGGTAGGCCCCCGACCGTACGGAAGGTGTAAGGCCCTGTACCGTCACAGCGTGCTGTGGTACGTGTTTAGCGTGGTTCAATGGCCGCCCGGGATATCCGCTTCGCTTCTGATCCCGGGCTACGGAACGACACGAGGTGGGTCAAACCCATAGCCGGGGACCGCTTGCGTCCCCGGCGATCTGGGAAGCAAGTCGCTAAACAGGTACGTGCTGTGACGCCTCCAGGGCCTGTCGACGTTCAGTAGCTCCTGGCAACCCAAAAGCCCTGCCCATTTCGGGGGAGATCTTTACTCACTGCGTTCGCCTGTTCCGGACCTGATCCGAGATCTCGCTGCGCTCGTGTCAGACTCCGCTCAAGATGACAATATAAAATGGAGGCGTTG
>CAZZCI010000186.1:3571-5499 GCA_964653015.1 uncultured Rhodothermales bacterium | reverse complement strand
AGCAGCGCCTTGGCATCGCCCATCTCGGAGTACTTCGAGAAGATGCGCTGCGCACCGATGTAGCTCATCGCCACCACCGATCCGCCATCATTGAGGGCACCCGTTTCAAGCGCGTGGTGCACAATGCGATGCAGGCTCACTGACGAAATATCGAGGGTCTTCTGATACCAGTTGTAGTTCAGGTCTTCGTACGGCTTATCTTTGCGCACATTCACGCCCATCCCGATGGAGTGAACGATAAAGTCGATACCGCCCTCGTAGGTCTCGTTGAGCTCGTTGAAGAGCGCTTCGAGGTCATCGTCGCTGGTGGCGTCGGCCCAGATGACGGGGCTATCGGTGGCGTTGGCCAGTTCGTCCATGCTGCCCAGGCGGCGTGCAACCGGAGCGTTCGAGAGCGCAAACTGTGCGCCCTCGCGGTGGGCGGCCTCGGCCACGTGCCAGGCGATGCTGTCTTCTGTCAGTGCGCCAAAAATGATGCCAGTTTTGCCTTCGAGAAGTCCATATCCAGAATCAGACATACAATCAGGGGTTGAGGAAAAAGTCAGTGTAGTAAGAGCCCAACGAGTTCATTTCGGATAGCGTGTTCGTCAGGCATGGGTGTCAATGAGCGGTGCAAGCAGGGGTTGCAGGGCGTCGTGTAGGCGCCCGTTGGTGGCCATAACCTGTCGTTCAAAGATCGGCGTGAGCGCCCCTTGGCCTTCAAAGTCAGTGAGCATGCCGCCCGCTTCGCGCAGAATGAGCGCGCCAGCCGCCACATCCCAGGGACGCAAACCGGTTTCGTAGAACGCGCCTACGTGTCCGGCAGCCACACGCACCAGGTCGATCGAGGCGGCCCCGTGTCTGCGCACTCCGCGTGTGGTGAGGAGCACCTCACGCAGCACCTGCAGATACGTATCTATATGCTCAACACGCCGGTATGGAAACCCAGTGGCCACGAGTGCATCCGACAGGTTCGTGGTCTGGTTCACATGAATCGGCTCGCCGTTGCACGTGGCGCCTTCATCTTTCGTCGCGGCGTACAGCCCATCGTGAGCCACATCGTACACTACCGCAGCCACAATCTCGGGGCCTTCCTGCAAAGCGATGCTTACCGCATACGGGGGCAGCGCGTGCATAAAGTTGGTGGTGCCATCGATTGGGTCGATGATCCAGCGCCGCCCGTCATAGTCGGACGCGGCCAACTCCGCATCGTCTTGCTCCTCGGCCAGTATCGCATCATCCGGAAACGCGTCCTGAAGCACTTGCACAACCGCCTCCTGCGCTGCCGTATCGGCCTCGGTCACAAAATCATTGGTGCCTTTAGCCTGCACCGACGGATCGTTCCCCACGTACCGACGAATCACGGTGCCAGCAGCACGCGCCGCCGTCTCAGCAACCGAACGTGCATGTCGATGCGAAGCAGAAGTATCCATAGAGCGTAGGTACAACGGGTTGATACAAATACCCACCGCCTGAAACTTTTCGGCGCGTATGGGTGTGGGGTACGCTCCAACATAGGCATCGGAGGCGACCCATGCAGGCGTACGGGAGGAGCCCCGATCAATTTTTCATCGAATTGCCTATGCTCGTTTTTCTCGCTCGATGTATGTGTTGTATGTCCCCTGCTTCGTTTCGGATGCCGCTTCCTTTCTTCGCCCCTGTGCTTGCACTGCTCCTAACAGTGGGATGCCAATCGGAGCTCGACCCGCCGCCCCGGTTTCTTCCCGAGGCCGACACCACAGCATGGAGCGAAACCGGCGACACGGTGGTAGAGCAGCTGGAGAATCTGGACTTCGCGCTTATAGATTCGGCATTTGCCGCCCTGCCGCGCCATCCGCTTGAGCGCATCCGCCGTACCGATGTGTTTACTCCCGACGGCGCCCTGCACGGGCAGCAGACGGAAACCTGGCACCACCCGCTGGATGCCTCCCCAACGCGTGTCAGCCATG
>CAZZCI010000186.1:0-3471 GCA_964653015.1 uncultured Rhodothermales bacterium | reverse complement strand
AGGCATGAGATCGCCACGTCGGTCGCAAGCTCCCTCCTCGCGATGACAAGATGTAAACGTATTTTTGTTGATCTACTTAAGTCTTACATATTTGGCCTGGCTCATCCATATCCAGGTTGCTCTTGAGGGCGCGCCGGGCCGCTAAAGACGGAATAGAGGAACCCGAAGTAAACAATTACAACCGGAAAGAAAATGACGGCCATCACAAAAGTTGTATTCATCGGCAGGGGAGATACAACTGCATCCCGTATGGTGAGTGCGTCAGCGGGATACACAAACGGATACATGAGATAGGCCACCAACATCACAAGCAAAGCTGCTGCACTGCCCGCCCCGCTCAATGCTGCCGTGTGTTTGCCTTGCTGTTGCAGACGCATGACGAGTACAACACTCATCACCGATCCAACGACGATAAGTGCAGCCGGTATGGAGAATAGCGCTTCGCGAACACCGGGATGTGCCACATAGAGCACGACAGCTGTAAGTACGACAACGGCAAGGTAAGCCAGGCTATTCCAGCGAGCGCGCCTGGCCATTCGCTGCTGTAATGGGCCTTCGGTTTTTGTGGCTAAAAACGAAGCACCCAGCATCAGGGAGAGGGCGACCAGTGTGAAGCCAATCATCAGCGGGCCCAGTTCGAACGGTGATGCAGCCCCCAGCACCCAACTTCCGGCGAGCATCCCCAGTAAGAACGGAGAGAACACACTACCCGCAACGAACGCACGGTCCCAGAACTGCACCCATCTATCTCCAGCCGACTCTTCGCGCAGTTTCGAGCCAAGGCCACGCATCGAAAGGGCAAAGAGCAGTGCAAAAACGAGCAGGTAATGATCGCTCAGGAGCGTTCCATAGACACGCGGAAAGCCGGCAAAGAGCACGGTGCCAAAGAGAACGAGCCACACCTCATTGGCCTTCCAAACGGGTCCAAACGCAGCGAGCAGGGTCTGACGCTCGCTTTCATTCGCTTCGCCGTACAACATGCCCAGCCCGAAGTCGAAGCCATCGAGCAGCAGATACCCGCCTATGGATACCATTACAAAGCCAAACCAGATCTCAGGCAGAGCGGGGAGCAGATACTCCGATGTTGAGAAAATCCTATCCATGGTCACGTGCAGGCGATGATTCGTGAGAAACGGATTCAGTCATCTCAGCGCGTTCTTTGCCAATCAACCGCTTGAACACGTACATGAAGATGCCAAAGAGCACGATATAGCCCACCACAAAGGCAAGCAACGTGAAGGTGGCCTCGGCTGAGGACAGCGTGGTCGACACCCCATCCTCCGTACGAAGAACATCCTGGATGATCCAGGGCTGCCGACCAATTTCCGTGACGTACCATCCGGTGATAAGCGCTACGAATCCAAGCGGAGCAGACGCCATCATGGTCTTCAGATACAGTGTATCCTGATAGAGCCCTCCTCGCCAGAGGCGATAACCGCCCCAAAGCCCAAGTGCTACAAACAAGAACCCTAGGCCAACCATGATGCGAAAGGACCAAAAGACCCAGGCTACCGGAGGAGCCTCGTAGTCAAAGTCGTTCAGCCCGGTCACCTCGTGGTCCGGATCTCCTCCGCTGGCAAGGAATGATGCCAGATACGGAATGCTGATGGTGTACAGATTTTCAGCTCGTGGGTCCGTGAAAGCTTCCAGTTCTGTTGGAAAGGCAATGAGGTGAAGATCGGCAGATCCCGTTTCGTAGTGGGCCTCCATCGCAGCAAACTTCTGAGGCTGCGTCTGCTCAACATGTCGGCCGTACATGTCGCCCTGCACAACTTGGATAATGGATGTGACCAGAATCACCAGCACTGAGGCCTTTAAAGCAGTGCGCCACACGACATTGTCGCGGTTCTTCCAGACAAAGTAGGCCGCTACCCCTGCGATAACAAGAGCTACCGAGATAACAGAGGCTGTCTGCATGTGTGCGTACATCCATGGCATACGCGGACTCAAAAACGCGGCAAGCGGATCTGTCAGCTGTGCCACCTCAATGCCTCCTTTCTCAACCAATTCAAAGCCTTGCGGCGTTTGCATCCAGGCATTAACCACGATGATCCAGAATGCAGACAACCAGGCGCCTACAGCCACCATTACCGACGAAAAGACGTAGAACCAACCGGGCACGCGATGACGCCCGAAGAGCATGATCCCCAGAAAGACCGCCTCGGTAAAGAACGCCATTTTGGTTTCGAAGGAGAGCGGTCCGCCAATCATTTCGCCCGCCACCTCAGAGAACACGCTAAAGTTCGTTCCAAACATAAACCCCATGGGAATGCCCGTCACCGTTCCCATGATAAAACCAACCGCAAAGATCTTTGTCCAGAACGCCCTGAGACGAGCATACTTTTCGCTATCGTTCCGAACTTCTTGCACCGTAAAGTACACCAGGAAAGGCGCAAGGCCAATCGAGGTAGCGGCAAAAATGATGTGGATGGTAATCGTCCACCCGAACTGAAGACGGCTCGCCAGTTCGGGACTTAGAAACGAGAGGGTAGATATTAACTCCATGCAAGCAGCCCTCGGAGTATGCAGGTACAACGTCTCAGCCTGATGGCATCTCCGTTTCCAGCACCTCCTAACTTGTTGTTACAAGTAAATGCATGTTTGTCTACCAGTCTGCGTTAAGCGAGTTCTACACCTGTATGAAGTTCGCCTCAAAGCACTAATAGACTCATGTGAACGCGTTATTTTTAGGAATTACGGTCCAGAGGTCGAAACGCTCGATACGTATGCCACTCACTCTGTTTGCTTTTTTATCGGCGGCAGATGGCCCATTTCTAGTTTCCCGCATTTTACCCAAAAGAGAGGCATAGTAACATGGCCCCCCTCCTGATGTATTAGGGTTGAGCCGATACCATCTTATCGTTATTCCACGGATTACGCTGCTCCTCATGCCAAACACCGCCCTTGACACCGCCATCGCTGAGGCGCTCCACACCGACCGCCTGGGCCGCCCCATGCAGTATCACGACAGCGTGCCTTCTACCAATGCCGTCGCCGCCGACTGGGCCCGCCGTGGAGCCCCAGAGGGCGCAGTGGTGCTTGCAGAGCACCAAACGGAAGGCCGAGGCCGCCACGGACGCTCCTGGATCGCTCCGCCGCATCAAGCCCTCACCGGATCGGTTATCCTACGCCCGGCACTGGAGGCCCGCTGGCTCACGCTGATTCCACTGGCCGCCAGCCTCGCCGTAGCCGATGCGATTGCTGGGCAAACGCCTATCGCACCATCCATCAAATGGCCCAACGATGTGCTCATTGACGGACGCAAGTGCTGTGGCATGCTGCTTGAAACCACGCTTCGCGGCACGCCGTCCGATGCCGGGGCCGCCACGTTTGTTGTGCTCGGCATTGGATGCAATGTGAACCAGACCGCGTTTCCGGAGGCGGTGTCTGCTACCTCCATTCGGCTAGCCACCGGCCAACCCCACCCGCGTGCTGCGCTCTGGGCTGCCATCATGAAGCGGCTTGAAACGC